>JAFLCY010000003.1:30515-92143 GCA_017303485.1 Rhodobacterales bacterium | reverse complement strand
CGACGTGATCGCCCATGCTGTCTGGCTGTACTTTCGCTTTCCGCTCAGCCTGCGGATGGTTGAAGACCTGCTTGCCGAGCGTGGCATCGTCGTTTCGCATCAGACGGTGCGGGCTTGGGCCGAGAAACTCGGGCAGGCGTTTGCCAACAGCATCCGGCCTCAGTCTGCAGGCAAGTTTGGCGACAAATGGCACCTTGATGAGGTTGTGGTTGCGACTGGCGGCAGAAAACACTGGCTCTGGCGCGCGGTCGATCAAGAGGGCTTCGTGCTGGATGTGCTGGTCCAGAGCCGCCGCAACAAGAGGGCTGCCCATCGCCTGATGCGCAAACTCCTGAAACGGCAGGGCCATCCGCCAGGCGTAATGATCACCGACAAGCTTCGCTCCTACACTGCCGCAAAGCGCCAGATCATGCCGGGCGTCGAGCACCGTTCACATATAGGCCTTAAGAACCGCTCTGAGAATTCTCATCAGCCAACCCGACAGCGGGAACGGATCATGAAGGGGTTCAAATCACCAGCGCATTTGCAGCGCTTCGTTTCAATCCGCAATCCGATCGCCAACCTGTTCCACCTTCCGCGCCACGAGATGACCTCCGCCGACGTCCGGGATTGCCGCGCGGCCGCCATGCGGATGTGGCGGGAAATCGCTGAGCTCAAGGCCGCGTAAATTTGGTGAGAGGATCCCTTTCGTTACCGGCCACGCTTAACTTTACAGTGCCGTATCACTCCCTCGTCAAGATCTCGCCCCCGGCACTATTGCCGGATCCGAGGAGGACGCCGCAGCATGCTTGACGGAGGGGAGCTTTAGCCGCGACTATCGCGGTGTCTCTCGAAGACAGACTGTCCGTCTACGGCAGTCATGGGGCGTCTACTTCGCAGGCAGACGCCCTAATAGATTCCGAGTCTTGTATGCGGAGTTGAGTCATTTCTGCTGTTGTAGTGCGAGATTCTGCCGTTTACCCCACTGATGCAGCTAAATGTAGTGACGCACGGGTCGCCCACGGGCCTGCTAGTCTAGCTGTTTAAGCTCATAGATCAGCTTCAATGCCTCCATCGGCGTCAGCTCGTCCGGATGGATGCCGTTCAACCGCTCCTCCACTGCCGAGACCTTCTGCTTCTGCGGTGGGGGCGGGGGCGGCGCGGCGCGGAAGAGGGGGAGGTCGTCGATCAGCGTGGCCTGCTTGCCGCCTTCGCGGTCGCCCTGTTCCAGCGCCTCCAGCACAACCTTGGCCCGTTCGATGACCGAGGGCGGCAAGCCCGCCAACCGCGCGACCTGCACACCGTAGCTGCGGTCGGCGGCGCCTTCGCGGACTTCATGCAGGAAGATCACCTCGCCTTCCCACTCCTTGACGGTGACGGTCGCGTTCTTCACCCCCGGCAGTTTTCCCGCCAGAGCCGTCATCTCGTGGTAATGCGTGGCGAATAGCGCACGGGAACGGTTGACTTCGTGCAGATGTTCCAGCGTGGCCCAGGCGATGCTTAGCCCGTCATAGGTGGCGGTTCCGCGGCCGATCTCGTCCAGGATCACCAGCGCACGGTCGTCGGCCTGGTTCAGGATCGCCGCCGTCTCCACCATCTCGACCATGAAGGTAGATCGACCGCGCGCCAGATCGTCCGAGGCGCCGACGCGGCTGAAAAGCTGGGAAACAAGGCCGATGCGGGCCTCCGTCGCGGGAACATGGCTGCCGGCCTGGGCGAGAAGGGCAATCAGTGCGTTCTGGCGCAGGAAGGTGGATTTACCGGCCATGTTCGGTCCGGTGAGAAGCCAGATCGCCGGGGTGTCCTTGTCGGTCAGTTGGCAATCGTTGGCGACGAAGGGCTGGCCGTCCCGGCGCAGGGCGCGTTCGACGACGGGATGCCGGCCGCCGGTGATCTGGAAGGCGCGGCTGTCGTCGACTTCGGGCGCACACCAGCCTTCGTCGGCGGAAAGGTCGGCAAAGGCGGCAGCGAGGTCGATCTCCGCCAGTGCGCGGGCGGCATGGGCGATGGGGGCGGACTGGTCGAGAATCCGTGCCTTCAGGCCTTCATAGTGACGTTTTTCGATCTCAAGCGCGTGGTTTGCAGAGTTGAGGATCCGGGTTTCCAGGTCCGACAGCGCGAGGGTGGTGAAGCGGACCTGACCGGCGGTGGTCTGGCGGTGGATGAAAAGCTCCGGCATGGCGCGCATGCGGTCTTCGTGGGTGGTCGTGGTCTCGATGAAATAGCCCAACACGTTGTTGTGCTTGATCTTCAGCGACGCGATGCCAGTTGCCTCGATGTATTCGACCTGCATCCGCGCAATGACGCCGCGCCCCTCGTCGCGCAGGGCTCGGGTGTCGTCGAGTTCGGGATCATGGCCGGGGGCAATGTAGCCGCCGTCGCGGGCAAGGAGTGGGGGCTCGGCGACAAGGGCCTGAGTCAGATGCGCAACGAGGGCGGAATGGCCGGTGAGACTTGCAGCGGCCTCGGCCAGAAGCGTCGGGGCATCGGTCAGAAGGGCGGCAATGCGTTCGGCCTGTTCCAGCCCGGCGCGGATTGCGGTCATGTCGCGCGGGCCGTCGCGGTCAAGCGCGAGGCGGGACAGGGCGCGGTCGATGTCAGGGACACGGCGCAGGGCCTCGCGCAACTGGTCGCGTAGAGTCGGCGCTTCCAGCAGGAAATCCAGCGCGGCCTGGCGGGCGTGGATCACATGCAGGTCGAGTGCGGGCGAGGAGAGGCGGCGCTCCAGCAGACGGGCGCCGCCTGCGGTGACCGTGCGGTCGATGGCGGCGAGGAGCGAGCCTTCGCGACCGCCGGAAAGGGCCTGCGTGAGTTCGAGGTTGCGCCGGGTCGCGGCGTCAATTTGCATCGTGCCGCCGAGCGCTTCCCTGATGGGAGGCCGCAGGAGCGGCATCCGGCCGCGCTGGGTAAGGTGGAGGTAGTCGACCAGCGCCCCCATGGCCGATACCTCGGCGCGGTCAAAGGTGCCAAAGGCATCCAGCGAAGCGACGCCGAACAAGTCGCAAAGGCGGCGTTCCGCATTGGCGGAGTCGAAGCTGCCCCGTGCCAAGGGTGTCACGGAAACCCCGGTTTCCGCCATGTTCGAGACTATTTCCCGTTCCCGCGCCTCACTGAGCAAAAGCTCGCGTGGGGCAATGCGGGCGAGGTCGGGGGAGAGACGGGTGAGCGATGATGGAATCACCCGGAACTCGCCGGTCGAGATATCGGCCCAGGCCAGCGCGGCCTGATCGCGAACCTCGGCATAGGCGGCGAGGAAGTTGTGGCGGCGGGCTTCGAGGAGTGAATCCTCGGTCAGGGTGCCGGGGGTGACAAGGCGGACGACGTCGCGTTTGACGACGGATTTGGAGCCGCGCTTCTTCGCCTCGGCGGGGTCTTCGAGCTGTTCGGCGATGGCGACGCGGAAGCCCTTGCGGATCAGGGTCAGGAGGTAACCTTCGGCGGCGTGGACCGGGACGCCGCACATGGCGATAGGCTCGCCCAGATGGAAACCGCGCTTGGTCAGGGCGATGTCGAGCGCGGCGGCGGCGGCCACGGCATCATCGAAGAACATCTCGTAGAAGTCGCCCATCCGGTAGAAGAGGAGCGCGCCGGGGTTCTGCGCCTTGATCTCCAGATATTGCGCCATCATCGGCGTGACGGTGTCTTCGGCCACTTCTGCTCCCCCGGGTCGTCGGGGGAGACTACCGGCTGCGGGCCTGACGGGGAAGGGGGGTGGCCCCCGGCGGGCAGCTTCGGGGGGCGTTTGATTTCAAGGGGTGGTTGTAGGCACTTACGAAGCGTCAGAATTTTGGCGCGCAGCCCTTCGCCCCTGCCGTCGGACGCCTCCGGCGGGAGTATTTGTCGAAAAGAGCAAATAGCGAGTGGCAGGTGGGACAGTCGGGGCAGGCCCCGACCTAGAGGACATATCTGGAGATGTCGGCGGAGCGGGCGAGGGCGCCGAGATTCGTCTCTACGAAGGCGGAATCCACCGTTACGGACTGGCCACCGCGGTCGGGGGCGTGGAAGCTGAGTTCCTCGAACACACGCTCCATCACCGTATAGAGGCGGCGGGCACCAATGTTTTCGACGCTCCGGTTCACCTCGGCGGCGATACGGGCGAGGGCGGCGATGCCATCGGGGGTGAAGCTGACCTGCACATCCTCGGTCGCCATCAGGGCTTTGTACTGACGGGTCAGGGCGTTGTCGGTGTCGGTGAGGATACTGACGAAGTCCTCTTCGGTCAGCGGCGCGAGTTCGACGCGGATCGGAAGGCGGCCCTGCAGTTCCGGGAGAAGGTCCGAAGGCTTGGCGATGTGGAAGGCGCCAGAGGCGATGAAGAGGATATGGTCGGTCTTCACCGGGCCGTGCTTGGTCGAGACGGTGGTGCCCTCGATCAGGGGAAGAAGGTCGCGCTGGACGCCTTCGCGGGAGACATCGGCGCCGCGCGCGTCGGAGCGGGCGCAGATCTTGTCGATCTCGTCGAGGAAGACGATGCCGTTCTCCTGCACTGCCTCCAGTGCTGCGGTGCGGACGGATTCGTCGTCGAGCAGCTTGTCCGCCTCTTGCCCGATCAGCACATCGTAGCTTTGCGCGACGGTCATCCGCTTGCGGGTCGAACGGCCGCCAAAGGATTTGAAAAGGTCCTGCAGGCCCTGCATCTGCTGCTCCATGCCGGGCATTCCGAAGCCCAATGGCATAGCCGGGGCGGCGTCGGCGACCTCGATCTCGATCATCGTGTCGTCCAGCTCACCGCGCTTCAGCTTGCCGCGAAACATCTCGCGTGTCTGTTCGCGGGCCTCCTTGCCGGCGAGCGCATCGACCACACGGTCCTCGGCGGCCTTGTGGGCGCGGGATTTCACTTCCTCGCGCATCTGGATGCGGGTGTCGTTGATCGCGACATCGACAAGATCGCGCACGATGGAATCCACGTCACGGCCGACATAGCCGACCTCGGTGAACTTCGTCGCCTCGACCTTGAGAAACGGAGCTTTCGCCAGTTTGGCGAGACGGCGGCTGATCTCGGTCTTGCCGACACCGGTGGGGCCGATCATCAAGATGTTCTTCGGATAGACCTCGTCGCGCAAGTCATCGCCCAGTTGCTTGCGCCGCCAGCGGTTGCGCAGGGCCACGGCGACAGCGCGCTTGGCTTCTTTCTGGCCGATGATGAAGCGGTCGAGTTCGGAGACAATCTCGCGGGGGGTAAGGTCGGTCATTCAGTGGATCCATAGGGCGGCAAACGGGATTTGCCGGGGAAATCGGGAAGCATTGCCATCACCCTGGCACGAAGCTGCACCAACCAGGTGCCGATTGCGGTGATGAAGGCGCCGAGAACGAGGAGGACAAAAATCCAGCTGGTTCCGCCGCCTTCGCCCATGACCCAGCTGATGACGAGCGCGACATAGGCGATGGCGGCGGTGAGGAAGGAGCGGCGGTCGATCACCAGGGCGAGGAGGGTGATGAGGACGAGCGCGATGGCCAGAAGTCCGATGCCGCCGCCGTTCAGCAGCGTGACGGCCACCGTGTTGACCAGCGCGGGCGCGGCGAGGAGGTGGCACCAGAAAGCGGTGGCGGAATAGCGCCCAAGCCGATGCGGATCGCGGGTGTCGAACCACATGCCGGTCAGGAAAGCGCCGATACCGAACAGCAGCGTCGCAGTGGCGAAGGCCGGGTTCTCGCCGAAGTCGAAGAACGAGCGGTAGCCGGACATGCCGGTGAACAGCCCGGCGAGATTGGTGGCCGAGGCGGTGATGGCGTAGACGGCGGCAAGGATGAAACCGCCGGTCAGGAAGGCCGAAAACGGCAGCCGGAAGCGGCGATACCAGGCGACCATCCCTAGGGCCGACAGGCCAAAGCCAAGGATCGCGATCATCCGCTCGTCCAGCCCGGCCTGTGCAAGCACGGTGAAGGCGAAGATTGCGATGCCGATGCCGAAAGAGGTGGCCAGCACCATCGAAGGCAGGGTCATCCGCCGCTTCAGGGTGAAGTAGCCCGCCCACCACCACGCAATACCGGCCGTGGCCAGAGGCACCAGCGTCAAGAGCGCAAAGCCCCCGAAGGCGGCCAGGAGGCCTGTCACGCCAGTGAGCAAAATGATCAGCCCGATAGAGATGAAGATCTCTGAAAAGCCGCGGAAGAACTCGAAAGGCTCGTCCTCGGCGGGAAGGCCGGCGCGCTTGCCGGCGCGGTCGCTGGCAAGTGCGGAAAGCGACGCGGCCTGCGCCTCGGAGAGGATTCCGGCGGCGACGGCAGCGCGGAGGTCTTCTGGGGTCATGATGGGAATGCCTCGGCGGGAAACTGTCTTTGCAGAGATAAGGGGTTTGTCCGGGCAAACCAAGTGAGGTAAATTCCCTACGACAGGCGGTATATACGCGTCCTGGTTGAATATATACATGATGTATATATTATCTCAGGCAGCAAGCGACTGAAAAACATAAAGAAGACCACGGCGAGAACGCCGGGCAGTTGAGAAGGGCATGTGAATGGTTGACGATGGTCCGAAGCGGCTGAGCATCGCCGAGAAGCGGGCGCTGGCCAATCCGCTGGTGCTAAAGACCAACGACCGGATCGAGGAGCTTCCCGTCGAGGCGCTGTCGTCGGAAGACTGGGCCAATGTGGATTTGCCGGAGCAGACCCGCAAGAAGCTGATCTCGCTGCGGGTCGATCCCGAGGTGCTGGAGTTCTTCAAGGCGCAGGGGCCGGGCTATCAGACCCGCATGAATGCGGTGCTGACAGCCTACATGCAGGTGAAGAAGGAAATGGGTCAGGCCTAGGTCCTGGCCTGTGCCTTGATCCGTTCCACCGTCAGGTTTCCATTGGTGTAGACGCAGATGTCGGCGGCGATGGCCATGGCCTTGCGGGCGATGTCCTCGGCATTGAGATCGGTCGCCATCAGGCCGCGGGCGGCGGCAAGGGCGAAGTTGCCCCCCGATCCGATGGCGGCGACGTCATGTTCGGGCTCCAGCACGTCACCCGCGCCGGTGAGGACGAACAGCGCAGTGCCGTCGGTCACGATCAGCATGGCTTCCAGGTTGCGCAGGTACTTGTCCATCCGCCAGTCCTTCGCCAGATCGACACAGGCGCGGGCAAGCTGGCCGGGGGCAGCTTCAAGCTTTTTCTCCAGCCGTTCCAGAAGGGTGAAGGCATCGGCGGTGGAACCCGCAAAGCCGCAGACAACATCGTGCCCACCGGGCGACAACCGGCGGACCTTGCGGGCGGTGCCCTTGATCACGGTCTGGCCCAGTGAAACTTGGCCGTCGCCCGCGACCACGACCTCGCCGCCCCGGCGGACGGCAAGAATGGTGGTGCCGTGCCAGCCGGGAAATCTGTCGTCAGCCATGAGACCCTCCGTTTGGACCTATATGGTGGCGCTGCGGCACAAGGGCAACGCAAAACGCCCGCACCTTGGGGGCGCGGGCGTTCGGTCAGGCTATGGCCAGGCTTAGCGGCGCAGGCCGAGACGGGTGATCAGCGTGGAATACCGCGCTTCGTCCGTCTTCTTCAGATAGTCCAGGAGCTTGCGGCGCTTGGCCACCATCATCAGAAGGCCACGACGCGAGTGGTTGTCCTTCTTGTGGCCCTTGAAATGCTCGGTCAGGGTAGCGATCCGCGACGACAGGACGGCAACCTGAACTTCCGGCGAGCCGGTGTCGTTCTCTTTGGTCGCGTATTCCTTGATCAGGCGGGCTTTTTCTTCGACAGTAATCGACATCGGGGTCTCCTTGGCTAAGGTGATGGCGCAAGCCGGGATGTCGTCCAGCAGGGCCCTTGGAGGCTCCGCCCGTAGGCGGATGCGGGCGTATAGGCGGATTCGCGTGCCGGGGGAAGCGGATTCGGTGGCGCGCGTGCAGCATCTGTTAACCTTGACTCCAGATTCCCGGCGCCTGAGACGCGTCACGGCTTTGGTTGCGGGCCGGATCATGCTAGGTTCCTGAAAAGTTCCCGTGCGTTGCCAAATGGTTAACGCCTGGCTTGCGGAGGGGCCTCGGCGGCCCTCGGTGTATGGAGGTTCCGCTTTGCTTGCCATGCTTGGCCTGTTCGGCGTGATGATGGCGGGCCTGGCCGCCGATGCCCTGATGTCCGGCCAAAGCGACGACCCCGACGAGTCCGGGGATCCGCCAGATGACGATCAGGCGTCAGTTGACAACGGCAACCTCCTGGATGATCTGACGGGCGACCCGACGATCCCGACCTCGGATGACCTTCCCGATCCGGTCGACCAGCCGCTGACTCTGGACGGCACGGACGAGGCCGATCGCCTCGACGGTGGCGGCACAAATGACGAAATCCACGGCAACGGCGGCGCCGACCTGATTGCCGGTCGCGAAGGCGACGACCTGATCGACGCGGGCGCCGGGAACGATGCGGTCTGGGCGGGCGCAGGTGATGACAGTGTCCTGTCCGGAGACGGCAACGACAGTGTCCTCGGCGAACAGGGCGACGACAGCCTCGACGGCGGTGCAGGGAATGATTCCCTGGCCGGATGCGAAGGCGAAGACAGCCTGACGGGCGGGGCAGGACACGACAGCCTGCTGGGCGGCACCGGCGATGACTGGCTGTCGGGCGATGAGGACGACGACTGGCTTTTGGGCGGTGAAGGGAACGACAGCCTGACTGGCGGCGCGGGATCGGACGATCTTGATGGCGGGCAAGGTGACGACACGATCATTGGCGCGGAAGCCGAAGGCGGGCAGGACGCAGATTTCGTCAACGGCGGTGATGGAAATGACCATCTGGTGCTGGGTGCGGGCGACTATGCCACCGGCGGCGAGGGCGACGATACCTTTGTCCTGCAGGAATGGCTGAACGAAGCCTCGGTAACCCATATCGCCGACTATGATCCGGGTGAGGACCAGCTGGTCATCGTCTACGATCCGGCGATTCATCCCGAGCCCGACCTGACGGTTGGTGCCAATGACGGCGGCCCGGGTCAGGCGATCTATATCGACGGGGCCAAGGTGGCCGTGGTCGACGGGGCGCCGGTCGATCCCTCCGCCATCCGCCTGGTGCCCGCGTGACCGGACTACCAGGGCTGCAGCGGCTGATCATATCCGACATACAGCGGATGCCGGGGCTGGCCCTGACCAGTCAGGCCAAGGTGGAAAAGCGGTGCCTTCGCCCGGCGCAACAAGGCGGCGACCACGGCGCCCCGGTCAAGATGCAGACCGTGGTTGCCCCAGGCACAGAGGACGCTGTCCGCCCAGGGCAGACTGTCCAGGATCGCGGCATCATTGTCCGGGCCGACCGGATCGGCGACGGCCCGCATCACCTTGGGGTCGGTGGCCCGGAAGGCAAAGATGTTTGTCACCCGGAACGCCCCATAGCCCAGCGCCCGCGCACGTCGCTCGCAGCGCTCGACCGTCGGGTCGTTCTGCACCTCGGTCGCGGTCGATGGATTCAGCATGACGAACAATGCCTTGGGGCCCGGACTCCAGACGCGCGTCAACAGATAGCGATACCGTTCGCAGTCGGAATAGACCGCCTCGGAAACCGCATCTCCCTTGGTGAACCCGCGCGTGATCATTGCTGTCGCCCGACCCAAACCCCAACCAGGACGGTGATAGACCGATGCCGGCGCCGGCGCAAAGCGGTTTGCCCCCGGCGACAGTTCGCGCATGATCCTTTCCTACCCCTCCGACCGGTCCGCATGACGGCGATTCCGCTTGTTGGCAAATCGCCGTCCCGCCTAGATTGCCAGACCAGACCAGCCCTTTGGTGGAGCCGAGCGTGTCAGACCTGATCCTTTTCATCTTCCGTAGCCCAAGTGCTGCGTTCGTCGCGGGTGAGGCATTGGCCGTGCTGCAGCAGGAGGCTGGCACCGAGCCGGAGGATATCGTCGTCGTCACGAAGGATGCGACCGGCCGGGTATCGGTCAATCAGTCGATCGACCTTGGCAGCGGGCAACCGCTGGGCGGCGGGCGCTGGGGCATGCTGATCGGGATGTTTTTCCTGGACAACCGGCAGGGCGGAGCCGAGAACAAGGGCCTGGCGGCCCAGTTCCGGGAAACCGGACTCGACGGGACCTTTCTGCGTGAGGCAGGCAATGCACTGGAAAAGGGCGGGGCTGCTGTCGGGCTTCGGGTTCGTCTTCTGGGGGCAAATCGGGTGCTTGATCGGGTCAAGGCGCTGAAAGGCACGCCAAAGGTCCTGCAAACCCGGTTGGCGGCGATGACAGAGGAAGCGCTGTACGACATGCAAGCGCAGATTCCCGAGCAGGTTCTTGGTCATACTGCCCCTGACGGCTTGTTCTGACGCCGGTCCGACAGATGCGGATTCCGCTCTGGCGGAAAGACAGGGGGCCACGAAGCGTCCGAAGCAAGGTGGCAGCCACTGGCCGCGTCAGGCAGGCTTCCGGCGCGGATGGGCTTGACGGCCCCGGTTGCTCCACGTCCATGTAGCAGCATGACCGAGAAGGCAGTCGACAAACCGGCCGATAAACCCGGCCCCACCCCGCGCAAGCGCAAGGCCAAGGCGGCAGCGCCGGAGCCGGTCCGCCGCTCGTGGCTGCGGCGGGGGCTGCGCTGGCTGCGCCGGGGGCTTCTTGCGATCGCGGCAGTCTATGCCGTTCTGGTGCTTTTGTTCAGCTTCGTGCCGCCGCCGATCAACCTTTACCAGTTGGGCGAAGCCTGGCGGCTGGGCGGGATCGAGAAGGACTGGGTGCCGTGGGAAGAGATCGCGCCGGTGATGGGCCGGTCGGCGGTCGCGGCAGAGGATGCGAACTTCTGCAACCACTGGGGCTTCGACATGGCCGCAATCCGAGAGGCGATCGAGGCTGGCAGCAATCGCGGAGCCTCGACGATCAGCCAGCAGGTCGTCAAGAACGTCTTTCTGTGGCAAGGCCGCAGCTGGGTGAGGAAGGCGATGGAGGCGGCGCTGACCCCGGTGGTGGAACTGGTCTGGTCCAAGCAGCGGATTCTCGAGGTTTATCTGAACGTTGCGGAATTTGGTGACGGGGTCTTCGGCATCCAGGCTGCCGCACAGCATCATTTCGGCGTCGATGCCAGGGACCTGACCACAGTCCAGGCCGCACGTCTGGCGGCGATCCTGCCCAATCCGAAGGAGTGGAGCCCGTCCAAACCGACAAGCTTCGTGCGAAGCCGGGCGCGGGCGATCATCTCGGGCGCGGAAACCATCGCGGTGGACGGACGTTCCGCCTGTTTCGAGGGTTGAGGCGGAGCGGGGATTGAAATCCGGCCCCCGGCGCGGCAATGAGGGGAAAGACCGGAGGCCGCCGCCCGATGAACCGCCCCTCGAACCGCCTGTACCACGTTCCGCTGTCGCCCTTCTGCCGCAAGGTGCGCCTGACCCTGGCGGAAAAGAAGATCGAGGTGGAACTGGTCGAGGAACGCTACTGGGAGCCCTCGCCCGATTTCCTGCGCCGCAACCCGGCGGGGAAGGTGCCGATCCTGAAGATGGGCGCCCGGGTGATGAGCGAAAGCCAGGCAATCTGCGAGTTCATCGAGGAAACCGCGCCGGAGCCTGCCCTGATGCCGTCTGGAGCGGAGGGGCGCTATGAGGTGCGCCGGCTTTGCGCCTGGTTCGACGACAAATTCCACAACGAGGTGACGTCGAAGCTTCTGTACGAGCGGGTGAACAAGAAGGTTACCGGCCAGGGCTATCCGGATTCAAAGAACGTCAAGCTTGGCTCGACGCGGATCAAGTATCACCTGGACTACATGGCCTGGCTTCTGGACCAGCGACGCTGGCTGGCGGGGGATGCGATGACGCTGGCGGATTTCACTGCGGCGGCACATCTGAGCTGTCTGGACTACATCAGCGACGTGGACTGGAACCGCCATGCGGTGCTGAAGGACTGGTACGCGAAGATCAAGTCGCGGCCGTCGTTCCGGCCCCTGCTGGCGGACCAGATATCGGGCTTTCCTCCGGCGCCGCACTATGCCGATCTGGATTTCTGAGCCTGACCCCCGGGGCGCTGCCCCGGACCCCGGGATATTTGTGGACAGATGAATGGGCTGATGAAAGAGCAGCTTGTCGCGCGGGCCCTCGAGGAGGGGTTCGCGAAAGCAGGTGTCTGCCGGCCCGATGCGGTGCCCGAGACGGCGGGGCGGCTGCGGACGTTTCTGGCCGATGGGCGACATGGGCAGATGGGCTGGATGGCGGAGCGGGAGGCCTGGCGTGGCTCAGCGGCGGCGCTCTGGCCCGAGGCGCGGTCGGTGATCATGCTGGCCGAGGCCTATACGCCGGAGAGTGACCCGATGGCGGGGCTGGCCGCGCGGGACCGGGGGGTGATTTCGGTCTATGCGCAGGGAAAGGATTACCATGATCTCGTCAAGCGGCGGCTGAAGCGGTTGGGGCGCTGGCTGATTGATCAGGGCGGGGGCGAAATCAAGGTTTTCGTGGATACCGCGCCGGTGATGGAGAAGCCCTTGGCGCAGGCGGCGGGGCTGGGCTGGCAGGGCAAGCACACCAATCTTCTTGGGCGGGATCTGGGGAACTGGGTGTTCCTGGGCGCGATCTTCACCACGCTGGAGCTGGAGCCGGATGCGCCGGAAGTCAGCCATTGCGGGAATTGCACCGCCTGTCTCGACATCTGCCCGACCGGGGCTTTTCCTGCGCCTTATCAATTAGATGCGCGACGCTGTATCTCGTACCTGACCATCGAACATCGGGGGCTTGTAGATACAGAGCTGCGGGAGTGTATAGGCAATCGTATATACGGCTGCGACGATTGCCTTGCGGTCTGCCCTTGGAACAAGTTTGCCGTCACGGCACGGGAGATCGGCTATCGGCCGAAAGTCGGCCTGCCGGAACTGGCGGACCTGGCCAGATTGGACGATGCGAGCTTCCGTGAACGGTTCGCAGGGTCGCCGATCAAAAGGATCGGGCGCGACAGATTCGTGCGAAACGTGCTGTATGCGATTGGAAACTCAGGTTTACCGCAGCTGGGTGTGGTGGCGGCGGCTCTGGTGGAGGATACCGATCCAGCGGTTGCCGATGCGGCGCGCTGGGCGGTGCAACGTCTGAAGGAGGCGTGAATGGACAGGCTGAAGGGCAAGACCGCGATCATTTCGGGCGGGGCGACGGGGATGGGCGCGGCCTCGGCGCGGCTTTTCGCGGCGGAAGGCGCGGCGGTCGGGGTGATCGACCGCAACGTCACGGCGGGCGAGGCGCTGGTGGCCGAGTTGCAGGCCAAGGGGCACAAGGCGGCATTTGCGAAGGCTGATGTGGCGTCGAAATCCGAGGTCGAGTCAGCGGTGGCCTCGATCAACGCAGCTTTGGGGCCGGTCAACGTGCTGTTCAATCACGCCGGCACCATCGTCATCAAACCGTTTCTGGAGACCGAGGAGAAGGACTGGGACTTCCTCTTCGACGTGAACGTGAAGTCGATGTACCTGATGACCCGCGCCGTGCTGCCGCAGATGCTGGCCAACGGTGGAGGGTCGATCGTCTGTACCTCTTCCATTTCAGCCGTTTACGCGACACCGAACGAGGTGTTGTACGACGCGACCAAGGGCGCGGTCCACATGTTCGCCCGGGCGATTGCGGTGGAGTTTCGCGACCGCGGCATCCGCTGCAATGCCGTCTGCCCGGGTTTCATCCAGACCCCGCACGGGCAGCGCGAGGTGGAGGATCTGGCGAAACTTGGCGTCGATGTCTCGGACGCGGCGATTGCCGCCGCACAAGGACGGATGGGCAAGCCCGAGGACGTGGCGCGGGCGGCGCTGTATCTGGCTTCGGATGACGCCGAATTCGTCAACGGCGCGCAACTCTTTGTCGACAATGGCTTTTCCGCCGTCTAACCGGCGATAGCCCGGTCAAGGTGGGTATAGCCGCCATCGGGGAATAGCCACTGGCCCGTGGTGTGCGAACTGCGCGGGGACAGGAGGAAGACCACGGTATCCGCGATTTCGCGCGGGGTGGTCATCCTTTGGCCAAGCGGAATGCGGCGGGTGATCCCGGCAAGTTGTTCCTCGGGATTGTCGAAGGTTTTCAGCCAGCTGGCATAGAGCGGCGTCATCACCTCGGCCGGGATCACGGCGTTGACGCGGACACCGTCCGGCAGGAAAGCGGCCGCCCATTCGCGGGTGAGGCCCAGTTGCGCGGCCTTGGCGGCGACATAGGCTGAGGTTCCGCCCTGCCCCGTCAGCGCGGTCTTGGAGGAGACGTTGACGATGGCCCCTTTCGTCGCGCGGAGGTCGTCGGCGAGAAGGTGGACGAGCGTGTAGTAGTGGATCAGGTTGCGGTCGAGGCTTTGGCGGAAGGCCTCTGGTCCAGCGTCCAACCCGATGGAATCATTGGCCCCGGCGTTGTTTACCAGCCCGTCGATACGGCGATGCCTTGCGCGGATTTCACCGATGGCGCGCCGACATTGGTCGTCGTCGGCAAGGTCGGCAAGCACCACATCCGCCCGGCTCACCCCGGCGAGCCAGGCAGGATCGGGTTGTCGGCGGGTCAGGATGACAGGGATCGCGCCCTCTTCTGCCAGAACCTCGCTGATTGCAGCGCCGATGCCGGAGCCGCCGCCGGTGACGATCACGACCTTGCCTTTCAGGTGCAGGTCCACTCTTCAGCCCCGGAAGCGATAGGTTTCAAGGCTTTGCGGCTTCATCTGGATCGAGAAGCCCGGCAGCTTGGGCGGCATGTAGGCCGCGTTGCGGATCACGCAGGGGTCGAGGAAATGTTCGTGCAGATGGTCGACGTATTCGATCACCCGACCCTCGCGCGTGCCCGCGATGCAGAGATAGTCGATCATCGACATGTGCTGGACATATTCGCACAGGCCCACGCCGCCGGCATGCGGGCAGACCTTCAGGTCGTATTTGGCGGCCATCAGCATGACCGCCAGCACTTCGTTGAGGCCGCCAAGACGGCAGCTGTCGATCTGTACGACGTCGATGGCGCCTTCCATGATGAACTGCTTGAACATGATCCGGTTCTGGCACATCTCGCCGGTCGCGACCTGGACCGGGGAAACGCCTGCGCGGATCTTCTTGTGACCGGCAATGTCGTCAGGGGAGGTCGGCTCCTCGATGAACCAGGGCTTCACGAAGGCCAGCTTCTTCACCCAGTCGATCGCTTCGTCCACCTCCCAGACCTGATTGGCGTCGATCATCAGGTTTACATCGGGTCCGACTTCATCGCGCGCGATAGTCAGGCGGCGCACATCATCCTGTAAATCGCGCCCGACCTTCATCTTGATGTAGCGAAAGCCCGCATCAACGGCCTCGCGGCAGAGTCGCCGCAGCTTGGCGTCGTCATAGCCAAGCCAGCCGGCGGAGGTGGTGTAGCAGGGGTAACCTTCCGCTTTCAGGATCGCGACGCGGTCTGCCTTCGTCTTTGCCTTCTCGGTCAGGAAGGCCAGTGCCCAGTCCGGCGTGATGCAGTCCGTGAGGTAGCGAAAGTCGATGCAGCGGACCAGATCCCCAGGCGACATGTCGGCGACCAGCTGCCAGACCGGCTTGCCCTCCATCTTGGCCCAAAGATCCCAGACCGCGTTGACCACAGCGCCGGTGGCGAGGTGGATCGCGCCCTTGTCCGGCCCAATCCAGCGAAGCTGGCTGTCCGAAGTCACATGGCGCCAGAAGCGGCCAATGTCGGCGGCGACCCAGGCCATGTCGAGGCCGACGACCAGATGGCGCATCGCCTGGATGGCGGCGACTGCGATCTCATTGCCGCGGCCGATGGTGAAGGTGAGACCGTGGCCTTCGTGCGGCCCGTCGGTTTCCAGGATGACGTAAGCGGCAGAATAGTCGGGGTCGGGGTTCATCGCATCCGACCCGTCCAGGTGCTGCGAGGTCGGGAAGCGGACGTCGATGGTGCGGAGGCCGGTGATCCGCGTCATGTCCGCACCACCCTTTGTGTCTGGGTGCCGAGGCCGTCGATGCCCAGCCGCATCACCTCACCGCCCTTGAGATAGACCGGAGGTTTCTGGCCAAGCCCGACGCCGGGCGGGGTGCCGGTGGAAATCACGTCGCCGGGTTCCAGCGACATGAAGCGCGAAAGATAGGCGATGATATGCGCCACGCCGAAGATCATCGTGGCGGTAGAGCCGTTCTGGTAGCGGTGGCCATCGACTTCAAGCCACATCTTCAGGTCGGAAATGTCGCCGACCTCGTCCTTCGTCACCAGCCAGGGGCCGGTCGGGCCGAAACTGTCGCAGCCCTTGCCCTTGTCCCAGGTGCCGCCACGCTCGATCTGCCATTCGCGTTCGGAAACGTCGTTAATCACGCAGTAACCGGCTACATGGTCCAGCGCGTCCGCCTCGTCGATGTACTTGCCGCCGGTGCCGATGACGACGCCAAGCTCGACCTCCCAGTCGGTTTTTACCGAGCCACGAGGGATTTCAACGTCATCGTCCGGGCCGCACATCGCGGTGATCCACTTGTTGAACACGACGGGTTCGGAAGGGATCGCTGCCCCGGTTTCGGCAGCGTGGTCGGCATAGTTCAGGCCGATGCAGATGAACTTGCGGGAGCCGCTGACGCAGGGGCCGAGGCGGAGGTCTTTCTGCGGTGTGCCAGGGACGAGGGGAAGCGCGGCAGGGTCAAGCGTGGCAAGACGCCTGAGGCTATCAGGCGAAAGGGCCGCTCCGCCTATGTCAGTGACATGGGCAGAGAGGTCGCGGACCTGACCGTTCTGATCGAGAAGTCCGGGCTTCTCCGCCCCTTTGGCCCCATAGCGCAGCAGTTTCATCGGCAGTCCTTCCGGTGTTCAGATGGTCACGCCGCCGTCAACCATGCAGGCCTGTCCCGAAACGAAGCGGCTTTCGTCCGAGAGAAGGAAGACGACCATCGGGGTGATGTCCTCGGTAGTGGCGAGGCGACCCATCGGTTGCCGGGCGATGAAGTCCTTTTCCGCCTGCGCCGGGTCTGCCGCCGCAGCGATCCGTCCGCGCAGGGAGGGGGTGTCCACCGTGCCGGGGCAGAGGGCATTGCAGCGCAGGCCCGTCTTCACGAAATCGGCGGCGATGGCCTTGGTCAGGCCGATCACGGCGGCCTTGGTCGCGCCATAGGCGGTGCGGTTCGGGAAGCCTTTGACCGAAGAGGCCATCGAGGCCATGTTCAGCACCGATGCGGTGCCGGTGGTCTTTGCCCGCTCCAGCATCCCGGGAATGAAGGCGCGGCAGGTGTGGAACATCGACTTGACGTTCAGGTCGAAGGAAAAGTCCCAGTCCCGCTCGGTCACGTCAAGGATGGTGCCGTTCGCAACGTAGCCCGCGCAGTTGAACAGGCCGTCGAGCGCGGGAAGGCGGTCACGAAGGGCGGCGATGGCGGCAGGACTGGTCACGTCGAGAGGGTGGGTTTCCATGTCGAGGCCGGAGAGGAGGCCTGCATCGCGGTCGGTTGCGATGACGCGGGCGCCCTCGGCGGCGCAAGCAAGGGCGCTGGCGCGACCGATGCCCTGGCCAGCCGCCGTGATGAGGATGGTCTTGCCAGTGAGCCGCATCTTCTGCCTCCGTCTGATTGCGGCAGACTAGACGCGTGGCAAGCGGCTGAGCAAGTCGTTCTCGGCGGGATTGCGCCGGGCCGGGGCAGCTACAGGGTTGGCGGAACGTTGATTCGGGTGCAAGCTGGAAGAACTTCAGCCTGGGAGGAAAGCATGAGCCGTCATCTTGCCGATCATCGCACCCGGACAACCGGCGGGCGTTTGAAGCATTTCCTGCGCATCGCCCGCACGCCGCGGGAGACCTGGCAACACAGTCGCAAGACGCCGGGATCCAGCCGCCTGGTTCAGTTCCTGCGGATCGAACGGGGACGGTCGGCCTGACTGTCCTTGGCAGGCAGGAAGTGAACTGCCCGCAAAAACAATCGGTTGGTTGTGGGATTCAAGGACCGGTCAGGGCCTTGCAGGTTTCAGCTTGTCGCGAAGGGCGGCAAGGATATCGCGCAGGTCAGCCAGGTCGGATTGCGGAAGTCCGGTCTTCTCGGCAAAGGCGCGTGGCACCCCGGCAGCCCGTGCGGCAAGGGCGCGGCCATCTTCGGTAAGCGACAGGCGCACTTGACGCTCATCTTGGGAATCGCGTGTTCGGCGCAGCCATCCCGCGCTTTCCATCCGCTTCAACAGCGGTGTCAGCGTGTTTGAATCGAGCCGCAACTCGGCGCCCAGCTTCCCGACGGTCTGTCCGTCCTGCGCGTTCAGTGCGGAGAGAGCAAGGTACTGCGGATAGGTCAGGCCCAGGGGCTGCAACAGCGGCACATAGGCGGCATGCACCGCAAGGGCGGTGGAATGCAGCGCAAAGCAGAGCATGTCGGGCGGAGCCAGGGTCATGTCGACATGATATATCGCGCGCGACTGAAATACAAGTGCTTGACAGTCAGCCCCGAATCGGTCGATTTTTAGTCGCGCACGATTAAATCGTATACAGGAGAATTGGAATGACCGTTGATGTGAAGTACTGGACCGAAGCCAAGGCCACCGGCGGCGGCCGCAATGGCGTGTCTGGCCTGGTTAATGGCCAACTGACCGTGACCCATGCCAGCCCGAAGGAGCTTGGCGGTTCGGGGCTGGGCCACAACCCGGAAGAACTGTTCGCGGTGGGTTGGAGCGCCTGCTACCTTGGCGCAATGCGCTTTGTGGCGCGGGCCGAAAAGCTGGGCACGGTTCCAGACGACGCCACGGTGAACGCCCATATCGGCATCGGCGGCCGGTCGGACGGCGGATTCGGGCTGAAAGCACGGCTGGTGGTAACAATGCCGGGCGTCGATCGGGCGACAGCCGAAAAGATCGCTGAGCGCGGCCATCACATCTGCCCCTATTCGCACGCGACAAAGGGCAATATCGAAGTCACGACCGAAGTCGCCTGATCTGCGCAAGCTTCGGAACCAGTCCCCGTCCTCGTCCGGCGGCCGTGGGTCGCCGGACAGGCCTTAAGTCTCCACGCCTTTCGTGCCGCTGGTTTCCAGTCCCGGCAGGGTCAGCACGAAGGCGGTGGCAACGCTTGCCGTGATCATTTCGCCCCCATCCTCAAGCAGTCCAAAAACCTGCGGCAGGAAATTCGCCTCGAAAGTACCCTCGCTGAGGCCAGCGATGATCTGATGCAGGAAGTCCAGCCCAACCCCGAAAAAGGCAAGGAAAACAATGATCAGCATGAGCCGGATGCTGAGCGCCCGTGCGATGGCTCCGTTCCGGGTAAAGAGCGTCGCGGTCAGCAGGACTGCAATCACGCCCATGGCGCCGAAGACCAGGACTTCTGCTATGTCCTCACTCTGCGGCGCAAGGCTTGGCGGCAGGGGAAGACTGCCCTTCAGCATATACCCGATCGTCTCATGAAACTGCAGGGAATCGTCGACCAGGACCATCATGAAGACAAGGGCCCAGCGGAAGGGCGGCAGCCAGCGGTCGCGGATCGAGAGCCAGACCAGCGCAACCACGATCACCGCCCATTCGAGATAGCCGAACATCTCGGGAAGAGAGCCGTCCCGCGTGATCTTGAGCGCTTCCGGAGTGCTGGCGATCAGCGCCGCCTTCTCGGCGAAGAACGTGCCGATGTTCACCAGGATAAACCCCAGGTCCACCGCCAGAAGGACGAACAGAATTGTCTTGAAGGACCAAGAGATAGCTGGAAAAGGCCGTTCCATCGCGGACACCGAGAAAATCTGGCTCGTTCCCTACACTACGAAAGGGCTGCTGACGGTCAAGGCTGTCGCATCACACAACGCGGGTCGGACCGTCTGCGGATCCGGGGCGCGTGATCATTGGACACCGCCGCCCCGGACACCGCTTCGGATCAGGCGCGGACCAGTTTTTCGTATTCGGTGGCAACCCGCTTGGTCAGGTCACCCACCTCGAACGTATAGTCGCCGATCTGGCCGACCGGCGTGACCTCGGCGGCGGTTCCGGTGAGCCAGCACTGTTCGAAGTCCGCCAGTTCCTCGGGCTTGATGTAGCGTTCGTGGACCTTGATCTGCATGTCCTTCAACATCCCGATCACGGTCTGCCGGGTGATGCCGTTCAGGATGCAGTCGGGGTTCGGGGTATGAACTTCGCCATCCTTGACGAAAAAGATATTGGCGCCGGTTGCCTCGGCCACATAGCCGCGGAAGTCGTAGAACAGTGCGTCCGAGCAGCCCTTGGCCATCGCGGCGTGCTTGGACATGGTGCAGATCATGTAAAGACCGGCGGCTTTGGCGGCAGTGGGGATGGTTTCCGGCGAGGGGCGCTTCCACTTGGCGATGTCAAGCTTGGCACCCTTCATTTTGGCGTCGCCATAGTAGGCACCCCAGGACCAGCAGGCGATGGCAAGGCGGACCGGGTTGCCGAGCGAGGCGACGCCCATCTCTTCCCCCGCGCCACGGAAGGCGACGGCGCGGATGTAGGCGTCGGTCAGGCCATTGGCTTTCAGCACTTCTTCCTTGGCGGCGTCGATCTCTTCCGCGGTATAGGGGATCGGCATGTCGAGGAGGCGGCCGGATTCCAGAAGGCGCAGCGAATGTTCGTGGCCCTTGAAGATCTTGCCGTTGTAGCACCGTTCGCCCTCGAAGACCGAGGAGGCATAGTGCAGGGCATGGGTCAGGATGTGGACATTCGCCGAACGCCATTCCACCAGCTTGCCATCCATCCAGATGAACCCGTCGCGATCGTCGTAAGCAGCCATCCCAGCCTCCATCTTTGCGAAAGTTGCGCCTGAAAGGTCCGCTTCGGACAGATTCTTGCGCGAAATCGAGGGAGAGTTACGGGTTCATGCTTGGAAAGTCAACAAGGCTGACGTAAATTCGGGCAAAAGGAGAACCCCATGGCCGAGACACCGGGAGGCGAAAGCCTGTTGTTCCTGACCGACGAACAGCTGCGCAAGGGCATCGAGGCGATGTTCTTCGCCTATCGCGGTTTCACGGCGGACCCCGACCGGATTCTGGAGACGAAGGACTATGGCCGGGCGCATCATCGGGCGGTTCATTTCATCCACCGCAGCCCGGGAACGACGGTTTCCAACCTGCTGTCGATCCTTGGTGTTACAAAGCAGTCTTTGAATCGTGTGTTGCGCACCCTGATCGAGGATGGCCTTGTACGCAGCGAAAAGGGCAAGGTGGATGCGCGGGAACGGCATCTGCATTTGACGGACAAGGGACAGATGCTGGAGCGGGAATTGTCGGACGCGCAGCGGGCGCGGATGCGGGCGGCCTATCGGGCCGCCGGACCCGCGGCTGTGACCGGCTTCCGGCAAGTGCTTGAAGCGATGATGGATCCCGAAATGCGGCGGCAATACAACCGCATGAAGGATGGCGGCTGATGGTTCCGGACGCCCATCTCCTGATCGTCGACGATGACGAGCGTATCCGCGGCCTGTTGCAGAAGTTCCTGATGCGGAGCGGCTTTCTCGTCTCGGTCGCGCGCGATGCGGCGCAGGCCCGGCGCATTCTGGGCGGGCTGGAGTTCGACCTGATCGTCATGGACGTGATGATGCCGGGCGAGGACGGCGTGACCCTGACGCGTGACCTGCGCAAGCGGATGCCGACGCCGATCCTCCTGCTCACCGCCCGGGGCGAAACGGCGAACCGGATCGAGGGTCTGGAGGCCGGAGCGGATGACTATCTGGTCAAGCCCTTCGAGCCGAAGGAGCTTCTGCTCAGGATCAACGCAATCCTGCGCCGGGTGCCACAGGTCAAGGCGGCCGAGCCGGTGCGGCAGTTCCTGCATCTGGGCGACGTCCGCTATGACCTCGATCGGGGCGAGATGTGGCGTGGCGAGGCTCCGGTCCGGCTGACGGCGACCGAGGCGACCCTGATGCGCATCTTCGCCGCGGCGCCGGGGGTGGCGATCAGCCGGGAACGGCTGGTGGCCGACCAGGGCAGCGTCGACGCCGCGCAGGAGCGGGCCGTCGATGTGCAGATCACGCGCCTTCGCCGCAAGATCGAGGACGACCCCAAGGCACCGCGCTATCTGCAGACGGTGCGGGGCGAGGGGTATATGCTTCAGCCAGATTGAGCCTGTCTGGCCACCGGGGCGCTGCCCCGGACCCCGGAGTATTTGTCGAAAAGAGCAAACCCATGCAGGTATTCACCCATCCTGATTGTGCCCGGCATGTGACGCCACCCGGCCACCCGGAACGGGTAGGGCGGCTGGAGGCGGTGGAGCGCGGGCTTCGGGGCATTCCGGTTGAGCGGCGGGAGTGCCCGATGGGGGAGGAAGCCGAGGTGCTGCGCTGTCATCCGTCGGGATACCTGGCGCGGGTGAAGGCGGCAGTCCCGCGCGAGGCCTGGGCGCAACTTGATGGTGACACGTTCCTGTCGCCGGGCTCGTATGACGCGGCGATGCGGGCAGTGGGCGGGATCTGCGCGGCGGTCGATGCGGTGGTGAGTGGCGAAGCGAAGACCGCTTTCGTCGCCGGGCGCCCGCCGGGACACCATGCCGAGCGTGAAACGCCGATGGGGTTCTGTCTGTTCGGCACGGTGGCCATCGGTGCCAAGCGGGCGCTGGATCATCATGGGCTGTCCCGCGTCGCCATCGTGGATTTCGACGTGCATCACGGCAACGGCACACAGGATCTGCTCTGGGATGAGGGGCGGTGCCTGTTCGTTTCAAGCCACCAGATGCCGCTTTATCCCGGCTCCGGCCGGCCCGAGGAGCGCGGCGCAGAGGGGCAGATCCTGAACCTGCCCTTGCAGGCCGGTTCGGGAGGAAGGGCCATGCGAGAGGTCTACGAGGGTGCGGTCTTTCCGGCGCTGGCAGAGTGGAAACCTGAACTCCTGCTCATATCCGCCGGGTTCGATGCCCATGCAGATGATCCCCTTGCCGGGCTGGAATGGCTTGCGGAGGACTATCGCTGGCTGACCGACAGGCTGTGCGATTTCGCCGGGGGACGGGTGGTCTCTACCCTTGAGGGCGGGTATGATCTGGACGCGTTGGCGGCCTCGGTGGCCGCACATGTTGCAGTGCTGGAGGAGCGGGGTCGATGACCGAAAAGGCCATTGAGACGATGAGTTTTGAAGAGGCGATGGCCGCGCTGGAACAGGTGGTAGGCGCGCTGGAACGGGGCGAGGTGCCGCTGGAGCAGTCGATTGCGCTTTATGAGCGTGGGGCGGCGCTGAAGGCCCTTTGCGCGAAGAAGCTGGCCGAGGCGGAAGAGAAGGTGGAACTGATCCGCGCCCAGGAAGGCCGGGCGGTGGGCACGACCCCGGCGGAGGGAATGTGAACTTTCCCGAAAGGTTGGCGGCGGATGCGACGCTGATCGCGGCGCGCCTGCTGGCTGCGCTTGAGACCCGTGCCGACCAGCCGGTGACCGAGGCGATGCGCTATGCCCTGCGCGGGGGAAAGCGGCTGCGGGGCTTTCTGGTGCTGGAAGGCGCGCGGATGCTCGGGTTGCCTGAGGCGCGGGCCATTGCGGCAGCGGCGGCGGTGGAGGCCTTGCACGCCTATTCCCTGGTTCATGACGACCTGCCCTGCATGGATGATGACGATTTGCGCCGGGGGCAGCCGACTGTTCACCGGAAATGGGACGAGGCCACGGCGGTGCTGGCGGGCGATGCCTTGCAGACGCTGGCTTTCGAACTCCTGTGCGATCCGGCGCTGGGGACTGCCGAGGTGCGGCTGGCGCTGGTCGCCGGTCTGGCGAGAGCCTCGGGGATCGACGGGATGGTTCTCGGACAGGCGCTGGATATCGCGGCCGAAACGGCGGGGCGCAGCCTGACGCTGGAAGAGATCACGGCCTTGCAGGCGGGCAAGACCGGGGCGCTGATCGGCTTTGCGGCCGAGGCCGGGGCACTGATCGCCGGGGCGGACCCCGCACCGCTGCGCCGCTATGCCGCTGCACTGGGCCTTGCTTTCCAGATCGCGGATGACATTCTGGATGTGACCGGCGACGAGGCCAGAACCGGCAAGCGCGTCGGCAAGGATGCCGGGGCTGGCAAGGCTACGTTCGTCTCGCTGCTTGGGCTGACTGGTGCGCAGGCCCGGGCGGCAGAGCTGGTGGCCGAGGCCGAGGCGGCTCTGGCAGGCTACGGGTCAGGGGCAGCCAACTTGATTGCCGCGGCCCGCTTCGTTATTGCGCGGGACAATTGAGCCCGAAGGCAGGCAGGATGACCGACCGACCCCAGACACCACTCCTCGACCGGGTGACGCTGCCTTCGGACCTGAAGTCGCTGTCCGACCGCGAGCTGCACCAGCTTGCGGACGAGTTGAGGGCCGAGACGATCAGTGCAGTCAGCGTGACCGGCGGGCATCTGGGCGCGGGTCTGGGCGTGGTGGAGCTGACGGTGGCGCTGCATGCCGTATTCGACACGCCGCGCGACAAGCTGATCTGGGATGTCGGCCACCAGTGCTATCCGCACAAGATCCTGACTGGGCGGCGGGACCGCATCCGCTCCTTGCGGATGGAGGGGGGGCTGTCGGGCTTTACCAAGCGGTCGGAAAGCCCCTACGATCCTTTCGGTGCGGCGCATTCCTCGACCTCCATCAGTGCGGCGCTGGGCTTTGCGATGGCGTCCGATCTGGGGGGCGACCCCGGCGATGCGATTGCGGTGATTGGCGACGGGGCGATGTCGGCGGGTATGGCCTTCGAGGCGATGAACAACGCCGGGCATCTGAAAAAGCGCCTGTTCGTCATCCTGAACGACAACGAGATGTCGATTGCACCGCCCGTCGGCGCCCTGTCGTCCTATCTCAGCGGACTTTACGCCGCGCCACCGATGCAGGACTTGAAACAGGTGGCGAAGGGGTTTGTCAGCCTGCTGCCCTCGCCGTTCCAGGAAGGGGCGAAGCGGGCCAAGGACATGCTGAAAGGCATGGCGGTCGGCGGGACTTTGTTCGAATCGCTGGGGTTCGAATATGTCGGACCCATCGACGGGCATGACCTCGACCAGCTCTTGCCGGTCTTGCGGACGGTGAAGGCGCGGGCGACGGGGCCGGTGCTGATCCATGTGCTGACCCAGAAGGGCAAAGGCTATGCCCCGGCGGAAGCGGCGCGGGACAAGGGTCATGCGACGGGAAAGTTCGATGTGCTGACCGGGGTGCAGGTGAAGGCGGCATCGAATGCGCCTTCCTATACCAAGGTCTTCGCTCAAAGCCTGATTGCCGAGGCCGAGCGGGATGAGAAGATCGTCGCGGTGACGGCGGCGATGCCGGACGGGACGGGGCTGGACCTGTTCGCGGGCCGGTTCCCGAAGCGGTGTTTCGACGTCGGGATTGCCGAACAGCATGCAGTGACCTTCAGCGCGGGGCTGGCGGCGGGCGGGATGAAGCCCTTCTGCGCGATCTATTCGACTTTCCTGCAGCGCGGCTATGATCAGGTTGTGCATGACGTGGCAATCCAGCGGCTGCCGGTGCGCTTTGCCATCGATCGGGCCGGGCTGGTGGGGGCCGATGGGGCGACCCATGCTGGGGCTTTCGACATCGGCTTCCTGTCCAACCTGCCGGGGATGGTGGTGATGGCCGCGGCGGACGAGGCCGAGCTGGTGCATATGGTGGCAACGGCGGCGGCGCATGACGAAGGGCCGATTGCCTTCCGCTATCCGCGCGGCGAGGGCGTCGGTGTCGAGATGCCCGCACGCGGAGTGCCGCTGGAGATCGGCAAGGGCCGTGTGATCCGCGAAGGCTCGCGGGTGGCGATCCTGTCGTTTGGAACGCGGCTGGCGGAAAGTCTGAAGGCGGCTGAGGCTCTGGCCCAGAGGGGCGTGTCGGTGACGGTCGCGGATGCGCGGTTCGCCAAGCCGCTGGACCGCGATCTGGTCTTGCGGCTGGCGCGGGGGCATGAGGCGCTGGTTACGGTCGAGGAAGGCGCTGTCGGAGGCTTTGGCAGCCATGTCGGACAGCTATTGGCCGAGGAGGGCGTGTTCGACCGGGGGCTGAAGTTCCGCTCGCTCGTGCTGCCCGATGTCTTCATCGACCAGGCCTCACCCGACGCGATGTACCGGGTCGCGGGGCTGGACGCCGGACATATCGAGTCGAAGGTCCTCGACGCGCTGGGCGTCGCGGTGGTGGGGAAACGGGCGTAGCTGTCCGCACCGGCTGGCGCCGGGCCAGCGCAGTCGCCAAGGGTACGTCCCGGTGAAGCCCCGCGCCTCAGCCGCTGAAGATTGCCTTCAGCTTTTCAGGGTTCAGCGCAAGGCAGGTCAGACCGGCGGGTTTGAAGGTGGCTACGTCCTCGCCTGCGACCATGGCATTGACCACGGCCTCCTCGACCGACTGGACGCCGGCAAGGTACAGGGTGTCCAGAAGGTCGATGTTCAACTCTTCCCGGGTACTGACCGCCGGCGCGAATTGCGGCATCGGTCCGGGGTTGGCGGTGGAGAAGGCGAGGAAGATGTCGCCGGAATTGTTCCCGCCCGGGGTGCCGCCGCGTCCGATGCCGATTGCCGCGCGTTTGGCCACCTGGCGAAGGGCAAGGCCCGAGAGCGGGGCATCGGTGGCGATGATGACGATGATCGACCCCATCTCGCCGCCATAGAACGCGCCCTCGGGGATCAGTTCGCCCACAGGCTGGCCAAGGATGTTCAGCCAGCGCCGGATGCCGTGGTTGGCCTGCACCAGCGCCGCAACGGTATAATCCCGCCCGCCCAGCGTGATCTTGCGTGAGGCAGTGCCGGTGCCGCCCTTGAACTCGTAGGCGATCATCCCGTTGCCACCGCCGGTCGAGCCTTCGGCGACCGGACCAAAGCTCCGCGCCTCAAGCGCGGCGATCGCGTGGTCGGGCTGGACATGCAACGCATTGATATCGTTCAGCACACCATCATAGGTTTCCGCCACCACCGGCATGGCCCAGGCATGTTCCTTGGCGAAATAGTCGGCATAGTGCCCGATCATCCAGCGGGTCGCCCCCGTATGGGCGGCGCCGACACCATGGGTGTTGGTGATCAGGATCGGGCCAAGGAAATAGCCCGCGTCGTTGATCCAGTGCGTCCCGGTCATCTCGCCATTGCCGTTCAGGGCATACTGCCCCGCCCAGACCGGCTGTGGTTCGGTCTCCGGTCGCGGCAGGATGGCGGTCACCCCGGTGCGCATGTTCCTGGACGGATCGGTCAGGGTGCAGAAGCCGACGGCAACGCCCGGAACGTCGGTGATCGCGTTCAGGGGGCCGGGCGTGCCGGGAAAGGGCAGGCCCAGATCACGGGCCCGCGGCTTGGTGGAAGTGGTGGTCATGTCAGTCGGTCTTTCTGCTGCGAAGCCACAGGCCCAGGGCTGCGATCACCACCGAGGCGAGGATCATCAGCGTGGCGATGGCGTTGATCTCGGGTTTCACGCCCCTTCGGATCATGCCGAAGATGAAGACCGGCAGCGTGGTGTCGCCGGTGCCCGAGACGAAATAGGTGATGACGAGGTCGTCCATCGAGATGACGAAGGCCAGAAGTGCCCCGCCCAGGATGCCGGGGGCAAGCTGCGGCAAGAGGACCTTGCGCAGCGTGACCCATTCCGATGCGCCAAGGTCGGCGCTTGCCTCTTCCAGCGCGGGGTCGATCCCGGCGATCCGGGCCTGGACGATGATGAAGACATAGGAGGTCAGGAAGGTGCAGTGGCCGATGATGATGGTCAGGATCGACAGGTTCATCCCGATGGTGACGAAGAAGATCAGAAGGCCGATGCCCAGAACGATGTCGGGCATCATCATCGGCAGCATCAGGAAGCTGTTGTAGAAGCCGCGCAGCCGGAAGCGGAACCGGGCCAGCGCGATGGCGGTGGCAGTGCCGATCACGGTGGAGAAGGTGGTCGTGATCACCGCCACGGTCAGCGAGGTGCGCAGCGCCGCCAGCATCTGGTCGGTGCTTTCGACATAGGCCGCGCGGTTCGACACGTCGGTCGTGCGGTCCGACAGGCCGAGAAGTCCGGTGTACCAGTCGAAGGTGAAATGTTCCCAGATCATCATGTTGACCGGGTTCGAGTTGAACGAATAGCCGATGATCACGAAGAGGGGGGCGTAGATGAAGGCGAAGAAGGCCAGCGAAAAGGCCGTCAGCCCGGCCCAGCCCAGGGGGTTACGCATGGCCGCCTACCTTTCTGGCCCGGGTGACCGACAGCATCAGCACGGCAAGCACGACAGTCATGATGATCATCGACAGCGCCGAGCCGAAGGGCCAGTTGCGCGCCGAGAGGAACTGCTGTTCGACGAGGTTGCCGATCATCAGGCCCTTCGCCCCGCCCAGCACGTCCGGCACCACGAAGTTGCCGACCGAGGGAATGAAGACGATCACCGCGCCGCCCATGATGCCGGGCAGAGTCTGCGGCAGCACCACCTTGAAGAAGGTCTGCACCCGGTTCGCACCAAGGTCGAGCGAGGCTTCGACCTGCGCGCGGTCCAGGTTGTCGATCGCGGCGTAAAGCGGCAGGAACATGAAGGGCACCATGACATAGACCATGCCCAGCACGACGGCGGTGGGGGTATAGAGAATCTCCAGCGGTTCGCTGATCAGGCCGGTCCAGAGCAGGATGGAATTCAAAAGCCCGGTGGGTTTCAGGATCAAAAGCCAGGCGTAAAGCCGCACGATCAGGCTGGAGAAGAAAGGCAGCGTGATCAGGAACAGGAACACCAGCCGCCAGCGCTCCGACAACCGGCTGACCCAGAAGGCGACCGGGTAGCAGAGGAACAGGGTCAGCGCGACCGTCAGCGCGGCAAACCACAGCGACCGCCAGAGGATCTGCAGGTAGATCGGCTCGAAAACCTCGTTCAGGCCGTCTGCCCAACCGAAGATGCGGCCGTAGTTCCAATGGTAGAAGGTCCACTCGACCCCGCCGTAAAGGCCGGGGGACAGGAACGAATAGACCGCGATGATCAGAAGCGGCAGCAGGAAGAAGAAGCCCAGGAACAAGGTGACCGGGGCCAAAAGCACGCCCAGCACCACCGATTGCCGCCGGACCGCCATCACGCGGCCTCCAGGACATGGACCCGCGCGGGGTCATGGGCCAGATGCACGGCGGCACCTTCCTCGATCCCCGCGCCATCGCGGGCGATAACGCGGATTTCCGGCCCGCCCGACTGCGGCTGGACGAAGACATAAAGGTCGGAGCCCAGATAGACCGCCCGGGTGATTTTCCCGGCGATGCCGGTCGTGCCAAGGGTAAAGTCCGCCGGGCGCAGGATCGCTGTCACCCGCTCTCCCTTTGAACGCCCGGCTGCCGGAAGCAGCATTTCGACCCCCTCAGCGGTGCGGCCAAGGGCGAGCGCGCCGTCGATCCGGTCGACCGTGACCGGGAAAAGGTTGGTCTCGCCGATGAACTCCGCCACGAAAAGATTGCGCGGATGGCGGTAGATGTCGCGCGGGGTGCCGATCTGTTCGATCTTGCCGGACCGCATGACCACGATCCGGTCGGACATGGTCAGCGCCTCTTCCTGGTCATGGGTGACGAAGATGAAGGCGATGCCAAGGTTGTGCTGAAGCGTCTTCAACTCCAGCTGCATCTGCTGGCGCAGGTTGCGGTCCAGCGCCGAAAGCGGTTCGTCCAGCAAAAGCAGCTTCGGCTTCCCGATGATGGCGCGCGCAAGCGCCACGCGCTGCCGCTGGCCGCCCGAAAGTTGCGAAGGACGCCGGGCACCAAGGCCCGACAACCCGACTTTCTCCAGCGCCTCGGTCACCTGCGCCTCGCGCGCGGCCTTGGCCACTCCCGCCACCTCAAGCGCGTAGCCGACGTTCCGCGCCACCGTCATGTGGCCGAAAAGGGCATAGCTTTGGAACACGGTGTTCACCGGGCGACGGAAGGGCGGCAGGACGGTCAGGTCCGCCCCGCCAAGCCGCATCGTCCCGCTGTCCAGCGTCTCGAAACCTGAGATGGCGCGCAGAAGCGTGGTCTTGCCGCAGCCCGACGGGCCCAGAAGCGTGACGAATTCGTTCGCGCCGACTGACAGGTCTACCCCGTCGAGGGCGGCCAGACGGCCACCCTCGGGCGTGACGAATTCCCGTCGCGCCGCTTTGATTTCCAGAAGATCCGCCATTTACTGCGCCGTGCGGATCGTGTTCCAGGCGCGGTCGTAGAGCTTGAGCGCAGCGCCGATGTCTTCGAAGATCT
Source organism: Rhodobacterales bacterium (assembly GCA_017303485.1). GTDB lineage: Bacteria > Pseudomonadota > Alphaproteobacteria > Rhodobacterales > Rhodobacteraceae > Tabrizicola. The sequence continues at coordinate 62,302 of JAFLCY010000003.1, read as the reverse complement.
GCAGACGGGTCATGGTGTCTGCGGCCACGTTGATGTTCGGGTTCGACTTGATGATATCGGGGGTCAGCGCATTGGCGGGCGTGTTTGGCGTGCCGTTGAACTGCTGGGCCACGTTCAGCGCCGCAATCTCGGGCTTCAGGTAGAACTCCATGAACTTCTTGGCGTTTTCCTTGTTCGGTGCGCTGGCCAGGACACAGATATTTTCCTGGTACATCGTGCCGCCTTCCGCCGGGATGACGTATTTGATGTTCGGCATTTCGGTGAAGAAGACGTTGCCGCCGACAAAGTAATGCGCCGCCGCGATGTCGCCCGAGGCCAGCAATGGCGCCACCTCGTAAGTGAAGGCGTTCACCGCCGACTTGTGCGCAAGGATGTAGTCCGCCGCCGCCTGCACCTCGGCCGGATCGGCGCTGTTGACCGAGGTTCCGTTCATGATGTGGCCGATCGCCAGCACTTCACGCATGTCGTCCAGCAGCGTGATCTTGGCGCCGGTCTTTTCCGGAATGGCGAAGAAATCGGCCCAGCCGGTGATCGGACCGGCGATGTCCTCGTTGTAGAAGATGCCCACGGTGCCCCAGGCATAGGGCAGGCAGTATTCGCTGTTGGGGTCTTCCTTCGAGCGCAGGAAGGCCGGGTCGATGTTCTTGAAATCCGGGCTCTGGTTGATGTCGGTCTTTTCCAGGAGGCCCAGCTTCAACATGATGTCGTTCATGTGGACCGAGGGGAAGACGATGTCGTATCCGGTCGCGCCTGCCTGGATCTTGGCCAGCATTTCCTCGTTCGAGGAATAGGTGTCCAGCGTCACCTTGATGCCCGTTTCTTCCGTGAATTTCGTCAGGACATCGGGGTTGATGTAGTCGCCCCAGTTATACAGCGCGAGCGTGCCTTCCGCCTGCGCCATGCCTGCAACCGTGACAACGGCGGCGGCGGCCCATCCAAATGCCTTCATGGTCTTCTCCCTGTTGCTGCCTTCGGGTCGGTCCGTCAGGTGGAAAGGACTTGGCGGCTGCGACTCAGGCATGTTATGTTCATGACAGAACGCTACCATTCACAAGATTTGTTGTAAACTCTGTCATGAACGACCTGCCGCCCGACGCCGAGGACTCTCCACTTGCCGCACGGCTGCGCGGCATTTCCGGCGGGCTGACCAAATCCGAGGCGGTGATCGCCCAGTGGCTGATCCTGAACGAGGCGACGCTGGGCCTGGAAACCGGGGCTTCCATCGCCGCCAAGACCGGGGTCAGCGAGATCACGGTCAGCCGGTTCCTGAAACGGGCGGGCTACAAGGGGTTGCAGGGGCTGAAGGAAGATCTGCAGGCCGCGCTGGTCCACGCCCATGTGTCGCCCTCCGACCGCTACTTCCGCCTGCTCGACGGCGAGATCGGTGCGATCCTGAAGCGTGATGCCGATGCGGTGCTGGCGCTGGCGCATGAGGTGGAAAAGCCCACCTGGTCGCAAGCCATCGACGCCGTCGCCACGGCGGATGAGGTCTTTGTCACCGGTTTCCAGACCATCCGCGGCATCGCCGAGGATTTCGCCCGCCGTCTTGCCATCGTGCGCGGCTCGGTCAAGTTTCTGTCGCCGCATGACGGCGGGCTGGTGGAATGGATCCCCTCCTTCCGCCGCGCCGAGGAGAAGCGCTGCCTGGTGATGGTGGACATGGCGCCCTATGCGCGCGAGGCGCTGCCGATCCTGCAAACCGCGCGCGGCATCGGGATGCAGGTCGTGGTGGTGACGGACGAACTGAACACCTGGGCCGAGCCCGAGACGCCCTTCGTCTTCCACGTTGTCACCAAGGTGGACGCCTTCCTGGAAAGCACCGGCCCGATGACCACGCTGATGAACGTGCTGATCCACGAAATCGCCGGACGTGCGCCGGAAAAGGCGCGCAAGCGGATCAAGGACTGGCCCGCGATCATGCGCGGCTTGGGGCTGTACTAGGGCAGCGCGGGACGCCGCAGCCCGTCCATCACCCGCACCAGGGCCTCGCTGATCCCGGGCTCCGACAAGGCGTGGCCCGCCATGGGAATCATCCGCAGGTCGCATTTCGCCCAGCCCTGTGCCAGCGACCAGGCGGCTTGCGGCGGGCAGATCATATCGTAGCGGCCCTGGACGACCGTGGCGGGGATATGTTCGATGCGCCCGCGTTCCCGCAGGATCCAGCCGTCGCTGTCCAGAAAGCCGGCGTTCTGGAAATAGTGGTTCTCCAGTCGCGCGAAGGCCCGCGCATAGTCAGACGGGCTTTCGCCAAGCGCACCTTCGTTCTGGATCGAGGCGAGCGCGTTTTCCCAGTTCGCCCAGATCCGGCCGAACCGCGTTTCCTCGATCAGGTTGCCGGAGAACAGGCGGCGGTGATAGGCGGCGACAAGGTCGCTGCGCTCTTCCTCCGGAACGGCCTCAGTAAAACGGGACCAGAGGTCGGGGAAAAAGGCCCCGGCGCCACCGGCGTAGAACCAGCGCAACTCGGCCCGGGTCATCAGGAAGACCCCGCGCAGGACAAGATGCGTCACGCGGTCGGGATGGGTGATCGCATAGATCAGCGCCAGTGTCGCGCCCCAGCTGCCGCCGAAGCCGACGAAACGGTCGATGGCAAGGGTGTCGCGAATGATCTCGACGTCCTTGATCAGGTGCCAGGTGGTGTTGGCCGCCACGCTGGCATGGGGGCGCGAGCGGCCGCAGCCGCGCTGGTCGAACAGGATGACGCGGAAGTGGCGGGGATCGAAATAGCGGCGCATCGCAGGCGAACAGCCGCCACCGGGGCCGCCGTGGAAGACGATGACCGGCTCGCCGTTCGGATGGCCGCATTGCTCGACATAGATCTGGTGACCGTCGCCCACGTCGATGATCCGCTGATCGAAGGGCTCGATCGGCGGATAAAGGTACTCGACTGCGCGCTTTTGACCTGATCTCTGATCCATCATTGACCTATATACGCCGGGCAGGCCCGATGTCGAAGGGCAATAAGGGGCGGGCAGGAGGCGGCGATGGCAGTGGACACGGTCGATCCGGCAGAAGTGGCCAAGTTCGAGGCGATGGCAGCCGAATGGTGGGACCCCGAGGGGAAGTTCAAGCCGCTGCACATGCTGAATCCCTGCCGGCTGGACTATATCACCGCACAGATAGCCGCCGAGTTCGGGCGGGATCTGGCAGGGCCTGCGCCGTTCAAGGGATTGCGGGTGCTGGACATCGGCTGTGGCGGCGGCCTGTTGTCGGAACCGATGGCGCGGCTTGGGGCCGAGGTGGTGGGGGCGGATGCGGCCGAGCGGAACATTCCGGTGGCCCAGACCCATGCGCGGCAGTCGGGCCTGACGATCGACTATCGCCACACCACGGCCGAGGCGCTGGCGGCGGCGGGCGAACGGTTCGACGCGGTCCTTAACATGGAAGTCATCGAGCATGTCGCGGACCCGCAGGCCTTTCTCCTGGCCTGCCAGACCCTCATGAAGCCGGGCGGGCTGATGATCTGCTCGACGCTGAACCGCAACCCGAAGTCGTTCATGATGGCCATTGTCGGGGCGGAATGGGTGATGCGCTGGCTGCCGAAGGGCACGCATGACTGGGCGAAGTTCATCACCCCGGACGAACTTTACGGGTTGATCGAAAAGGCGGGCCTGAAGCCGGTGGATCGCAAGGGCATGGTGTTCAACCCGGTAAGCTGGCGCTGGAGCCTGTCGGACCGGGACCTGAGCTGCAACTATGTGACCGCCTCGGTCAAGCCCTAGACCGAGACACGCATCCGGGCCGGGCGGCGGTCGAATGCGCGGCTGACATCGCGGATCAGTTCAGCCAGATCGTCGATGTCGGCGGGACTGTGGTCGGCGTTCAACTGGAAGCGCCAACGCGGAGCATGCAACGGAACTCTGGGCGCCTGCAGAAGCGTGACCAGCGGCCCGGCGCTTTCGAGAAGTGCGGTACGGGCCTGAGCTGTAGACATCGGCAGAAGGATCGGCACAAAGGGCGAGGCCCGGCCCATCGGCCTCAGTCCGTCGGCCATCAGGTGATTGCGCAGCCGCAAGGCAATGCCATGCAGGTTGCGGCGACGGCGGCGGCCTTCCGGGCTGGTGACGACATCCAATGCCGCAAGGATTACGGCGGCATTCACGGGCGACAGCGCGGCGGTGCTCCACTGCGACGAATCCATAGCGCTTGCCAGATCAGGGTCACGGACGGCGGCAAAACCGCCAGACGCACCGAAGCTTTTGGCGAAACTGCCCAGCACGATGTCGACGCGCGAGAGGCAGGCCTGAATCTCCATCACTCCGCCACCAGACTGCCCCATGGCGCCAAGGTCATGTGTGACGTCGGCGATGAGTATTGCGTCGTGGAGGCGTGCAAGCGCCGAAAGTTCGGCGAGATCGGCAATTGCTGACCCATGGGCCGAAACCGCGGGAACGGCGATCACAAGGCGCCCCCGCCGGGGTTGCCGGGCCAGGCGCGAAAGCCGCCGCTCGACCCCGTCGACCGAACCGGCGGGGCTGCGGTGAAGCTGCGCTTGCGAGATCAAAACAGTCTCGAACATGGCCGGATGGGCAGCAGAATCGACGATGATATGATCGCCGGGCCGCAGCAGCGTGCGCAGGGTCTGGCGAATGGCCTCTTGGCCCGAAGGAAAGGTCACAGCGACCGGCAGGCGCAGGAAGGCGCCGATGCGGGCTTCCAGCATGCAGACCTGACCGGTCATCTCATGGCAGGGCATTGACCCGGAGTCGGCGAGATCATGCGGGCCAAGCGCCGCCAGCGCGGCGGAGCGGACCGATGGAGCCCCGGCGAGGCCGAGATAGTCCTGTCGTGCGAAGTTCAGCCCGAGGCGGCGCTGTGAAACAGGGCCGGACGAATCGGCTCGACGGAGCCGCAGGCCGGGGATCAGCTGAAGCAGGCCGTCCGGATGGTCCAGAGTGGCCTGGGTCGCGAGATCGGGTGAGGCGGGCCGATACATGCTGTGACCTTTCACGGTGTCTCTGTCGGCGGCCTTCTGTGGCGACCGGCTGACCTCTAGGGGGGAAGATCACGCGTTAATTCCCCGTGAAACGCCTGCGCCCCTTGATTCCAAGGGCCTGGAGTCGGGAATCGAGCTGGCAGGGGCGGCGGGATTTCACGCGATTTCACGATTTTCTTGCGAAGACCCCGCCTTGCGCCCGACGATTGACGCAAATTTCACGCTGGCTGTCCGACCCTGCCGTTGTGGTGACGCAGCAAGGACAGGCAGGGCCAGAGATGTTCATTCGGATGATCGGAATGTTCGACGTACGGGATGACTCTGGCCTCGACCGGACGCCACGCGGATCGAAGGCGCGTGCCCTCCTTGCGATGCTGTGTCAGACACCGGGCCATCGCCGCCCCCGCCGCTGGCTGGAGGCGCGGCTATGGTCCGACCGCGGGCAGGAACAGGCCTCGGGGTCGCTGCGACAGGCACTGACCGAGCTGCGCAAGGCGCTTGGGCCGTTGGCAGACCGGCTGACCAGCGACCGCGACGGTGTTTCATTGACGGGTTTCCGGTCTGACCTGATGGCCGATCCGACCGCGGCGCGGCTGGCGCTTGCACAGGGGCGCGAGTTGCTGGAAGGCATTGATATCGTTGACCCGGCGTTCAACCTCTGGCTGGCTGAAGAGCGGCAACGGGTGGCGTCGACCCTTGGTGAAGCCGGCCTGCAGGCGCCGGAGACCCGGTATCCCTTGCCCTTCGCCCTGCGGCTGGCCGACCTGCCGCCGGGTATCGAGACGACGATTGCCCGCGACCTTGCCGGGGCCGTCGCGCGGCTGGCGGCGGAATATCTTCTGGGCGCAGCAACCGACGGCCACAGCGCGCCCGGCGATCGGCTGCAAAGCGGGCTGGACCTGCGCGTCGAAGGGGTATGGAGCGATGACCGGGCCTACCTGAAGGTGCGTCTGGTGGACGGGGACAATCAGAAAACCCTGTGGAGTCAGCGGCTTGTCGCCAGCCGCCTGTCAGAAGGACGGGGCGAGGCCACGCAAGTGGCGTTCGAGACGACGGAAACCCAGCTGATGTGAGCCCTACTTGCGGCCCGGAACAGCCGTTGTAGGCTTTCCGGGACAACAGGTGACCTGATGACCCGCTATTTCCGTGACTACCCGGCCACAACCGGTGATCGCATGCTCTACAAGATGGAGCATTATCTGGAACACTACGACGACCTGCTGGCCGCATGGCAGGGGCGCGACGTGTCGTTCCTGGAGATCGGGGTGTACCGCGGTGGCTCGTTGCCGATGTGGCAGGGGTTTCTGGGCAAGGGGTCGACCCTGACGTTCCTCGACATTGATCCGGCCTGTGCCGCGCTGGCCTTGCCGGGCACCACGGTCGAGATCGGGGATCAGGCCGATCCGGTGTTTCTGGAGCGGATCGGCCGGACCCATGGACCGTTCGACCTGATCGTTGATGATGGCGGGCACAAGATGCAGCAGCAGATCACCAGCTTCCGCAGTCTTTGGCCCCGGTTGCGCGACCGGGGGCTTTATATCGTCGAGGACGTTCATACGAGCTACTGGCCAGGCTTTGGCGGCGGATTCCGTCAGACGGGAAGTTTCATCGAATTCGCCAAGGACCTGATCGACCGGATGCATTCCTGGTACACCGAGGATGATGCCGGGTTCCCGCTTCATCCGCTGGCGCGGGAAATCGGGGGAATCCGGTTCTACGACTCGCTGGTTGTGGTCGAAAAGCGGCTGAAGGAGCCACCCGTCGCGATCACGGCGCAGAACGGGCAGGTCGGACGCTCACGCCGGATGCTGGAGGTGCGGGGGCGGCGGTCGATCTTCTAGGGCAGGATGCCCGCGACCAGTCTCTGCAGCGCCTGCTGCCACGGCTCGGGGCTGTCGCCCTGGCTGATGGCAAGGGCCGCACGATCATAGGCGGCAGACAGCAACGCGGCGGGAATGCGGGCGTCCTGCACCCCGGCGGCGCGCAGGCCCTCTTCCAGCGTCCGACCACCCGTTGCGGCATCAATGTCAGCCAGCGTTTCGGACGGCAGGGCGGCTGGCGCCTCGACCAGCATCAGTCGCGCCCGGCCCGGTGCGCGCATGGCGGCAAGAAAGGCCTCGCCCCCCTGGATCAGGGCGTCGATCGGCGAGTGGTCGGGACCTCCGCTCGATTCGATTTCAGTGGCAATTGCTTCGGCCTCGGCGCGGATGACGGCGGCGAAGAGCGCCTCCTTGTCAGAGAAGTGGTGATAGAGCGCGCCCCGCGTGACCCCGGCCTCGGCGACGATCTCAGGCGTCCCCGTCGCCGAAAACCCGTGTTCGATGAAAAGCTTGCGTCCCGCGCGCATCAAGGCGGCACGCATGGTTTCGCTGCGGTCCCTTTGTGAGCGGCGAGGCGTGTCTTGCATACATACAGCCTGTATGTTAATTTACATGCACAGTGTATCAAAGTGTGGATGAAAGGAAAATGCCATGAAAACGACGAGCTACTACCCGGTGCTGCTGTCCAAAGACGTGGCCCGCGCAGCCGAATTCTACATCGCGCATTTCCGGTTCCAGCCGTTGTATCAGGCGGATTGGTACGTTCACCTGCAATCGCTCGACGATCCGTCGGTGAACCTCGGTCTGGTGGCAGAGGACCATGAGACCATCCCGGAAGCCGCGCGCGGACGGACGGGCGGCATGCTGCTGAACTTTGAGGTCGAGGACCCCGACCAGCACTATGTCCGCCTGCAGGCCGAAGGGGCGCCAATCGCTCTCAGCCTGCGGGATGAGGCGTTCGGACAGCGGCATTTCATTGTCGAGGGGCCGGATGGCGTGCTGATCGACGTGATCCGCCCGATCCCGCCAAGCGCGGAAGAGGCTGCACTCTACACCCCGCAGGCCCTGCCCGCCTGACCGCGATCTTGCATCGCAGGCCCTTCACCGCTAGCAGGGGGGCGGGTTTCAGGAGACGGACCATGGACGGGATCGACACGCTCAAGGCCAAGTATCTGACGGCGGTGGCCGGTGCGGCGGATGAGGCCGGGCTGGAGGAGGTCCGCGTCGGCGCCTTGGGCAAGAAGGGCGAAATCTCGGGCCTGATGGCGGGGCTGGGGAAGATGGATCCCGAGGCACGCAAGGCTGCCGGGGCCAGCCTGAACGCGCTTAAGGACGAGATCGACGCGGCTTTGCGGGCGCGGAAGGTGGCGCTGGGCGATGCGGCGCTGGACGAGCGGCTGAAGACCGAATGGCTGGACGTGACCCTGCCGGGACGCCCGCGTCCGCGCGGGACGGTGCATCCGGTGAGCCAGGTCATGGAAGAGCTGACGGTAATCTTCGGTGACATGGGGTTTTCGGTGGCCGAGGGGCCGCAAGTCGAAAGCGACTGGTACAATTTCGACGCGCTGAACATCCCGCCCGAGCATCCGGCGCGGCAGGAGCATGACACGTTCTTCATGCACAGGGCCGAGGGCGACGACCGCCCGCCGCATGTGCTGCGCACCCATACCTCGCCAGTGCAGATCCGGGCGATGATGGATCAGGGCGCGCCGATCCGGGTAATCGCGCCGGGGCGGGTCTACCGGATGGACATGGACCAGACCCACACGCCGATGTTCCATCAGGTGGAGGGGCTGGCGATTGATCGCTCGATCAGCATGGCTAACCTGAAATGGACGCTGGAGGAGTTCTGCCGGGCCTTCTTCGAGGTCGACAAGGTGGAACTGCGGTTCCGCGCCTCGCATTTCCCGTTCACCGAGCCTTCGGCCGAGGTCGACATCCGCTATTCCAACGTCGGTGGCCAGTTGAAGATCGGCGAGGGCGACAAGTGGATGGAGATCCTCGGCTCGGGCATGGTGCATCCGAAGGTGCTGTCAGCGGCAGGGGTGGACCCGACCCAGTGGCAGGGCTTTGCCTTCGGCATGGGGATCGACCGGATCGCCATGCTGAAATACGGCATCCCCGACCTGCGCGCCTTCTTTGACGCCGACCTGCGCTGGCTGCGGCACTACGGCTTCTCGGCGCTTGATGTGCCGGACCTGGCGGGGGGGCTCTCGGCCTGAATGGAGGACCCGGACCTTTCCGCGCGCAAGCATCTGGCCGGGAGTGACCCGGCCTTTCCGGCGCGGCGGGAGGAGGCCTGGGGGAAGATCGTGGCGGCGCTGGATGGGCTGCTGGTTCCGGCGGGCTATGGGTTAAGCGGCACGACCTGGAGCCGGGTGACACCGGCGGGGAAGTCCGCGGTGCATTTGCAGCGCAACCGCTATGGCTGGGACGTGCAGATCGTGCTGCGGTTTGTCACGCCGGAAGGCGAGGTTCCGGATCACCCCGACTGGCCGGGCGGCGAGGATGTGACGCTGGCCGAGTTCTTTGAACGGTCGGGAAGCGACCCGGGCACGCTCGCCTTCATGGATGTGCTGGAACGACCCGAATGTCTGGATCTGGCGGTGGAAATCCTGCGGGAGCAGGCGCTGCCGTGGTTCGACTCGCTGCACTTTCCGCAAGGTTAGAGACGAAAACGGCGCGCGGCGGCTTGTCCAGCCCAGCGGCCCGTGGCCCAGCAGGCGGTGAGGAGATAGCCGCCGGTGGGGGCTTCCCAATCGAGCATCTCTCCGGCGGCGAAGGTGTTGGGGAGCGCTTTCACCTCCAATTCCGGAGTAAGGGCGTCCCAGGCGATGCCTCCGGCGACCGAGATCGCCTCGTCCAGCGGGCGGGGGCCGTTCAGGGATATCTTCAGGTGTTTGAGGTGGGCAAAGGGTTCGGCGCGGGCGAATTCCATCACCAGTGCGATCTGAGTCTTGTCGAGACCAAGCTTGCGAAGACGGTTCGCAGCGCTTTCGCCGGGCTTCATCCTGGACAGGCGACGGGCGATCTCATCGGCGGAGAGGTCCGGGAGGAGGTCGAGGGTCAGTGTATCTACGTTGCGTAAATACTTGTATATACTGTAGATCCCGCCGCCCTCAACGCCCTTGGCTGAAATGATGAACTCTCCGCGCTCCCGGCGAGTGTCAGAAAACAGGGCTATGCCTTTGATCGGCTTGCCGAAATGGGGAACCATGTGCGGAGACCAGTCGACGCGGAAGCCCATGTTCGCGGGTTGCCAGTCAGCAACCTCAACCCCCTTGCCGCGCAGCCAAGGAACCCAGGCGCCATCAGAACCGAGGCGCTGCCAGCTTGCACCGCCGAGGGCGAGGATAGTGACCTTCGGACGCAGCGTCCGCTGGCCGAAGGGGGTTTCGAAGCGGAAGGCATCTTCGTCAAAGCCGGCCCAGCGCCAGCGGGTGCGGATTTGGACGCCCAGCGAAGTCAGGCGGGTAAGCCAGGCGCGGAGGAGGGGGGAAGCCTTCATCGTCACCGGAAAGACCCGGCCGGATGAGCCTGTATATACATCCTGTCCCAGAGCGCGGCACCAGCCTTGCACCTCTTGCGGGCCGAAGCTGGAGAGGATCGGGCGGAGGTGCGGGCAGTCGTAACGGGCGACGAAGGTCTCCACCGCCTCATCCTTGGTGACGTTCAGCCCGGACTTCCCGGCCATCAGGAACTTGCGGGCGACGGTGGGTTTTCCTTCGCAGACAAGAACTTGCGCCCCGGACTTCGCAAGCTCTTCCGCCGCCATCAGCCCGGCGGGACCGGCGCCGATGACAAGGGCGTCGGGGGCCTCAGCTCCCGGGGGCATTGCGCAGTTCGACGACGCGGTGCGGATAGGGCATCTCGATCCCGGCCTCTTTCAGGGCGTTCCAGATCGCGAAGAGGACGGGGGAGCTGTAACTGTTCTTGCCATCGTCGATGCCGGGCACCCAATACTCCACCCCGAAATCAACGCTCGACTCGCCAAAGCCGCGCAATTCGCAATCCGGGCCGTCAGGCTGTTGCAGGACGAAGGGAAGCTTGGATACTGCGCGTTCGATTATATCGGGCACGAGATTAATATCGGTGTCGTAAGAGACTGAAAACAAAGCATCATAGCGGTTTGCACTGCCCTGATCGGAATAGTTCACTACCCGGGTGGTGATGAAATCCTCATTCGGGACCATGATCCATTTGCCGTCGAACGTCTCCAGAATGCAGGCGCGGGCGGTCATCTTGACGATGGTGCCCTGCTGGCCGCCGTCCAGTTCGACGTAATCGCCAACGGTGGTCTGACCCTCCAGCAACAGGATGATCCCGGAGACGAAGTTGGCCGCGATCTGTTGCAGGCCAAGGCCGATGCCGACGCCCAGCGCGCCACCGACCACGGCGACGGCGGTGAGGTCGATCCCCATGATCGACATTAGAACGAGGAAGGCCACCCCGTAGATGGCAATTTCCGCCGCCTTGATCGCAAGCTCGCGTGTGGCGGGGCGCAGATCGGGTTGCGCCTTGATGTAGCCGACGCTCTGACGGTTCGACCAGGTGCCCAGCCAGAACAGGAGCGAGCCCGCGATCAACCCGCGGATCAGCGCCAGCGCCGTGAACTGGATGTTGCCGAGGTTGACCTGCGCTTCATTGAGGGCGGCGGTGACCTCGTCCAGCAGCCCCAGCGCGTGCAGGGCCATGACCGGGAGGAGGACATAGCGGCCCATCAGCTTGAGGAACCCATGCGGCATGACTTTCCGCACCAGCTCCAGCGCGGCGAGGAAGAGGAAGACACGCTTGCCGAAGGCGATGACCTCGCCCGTGCCAAAGGTCGCGCGGGTCAGGCCCTCGCCGACAGCGGTAAGGGCATAGGCGAGGAGGGGGAGGATGATCGGCAGGAATAACAGGGCGAAGCGGCGCAGGCGGGCGAAGATATGCGTCGCTTCCGGCTTGGGGGTCAGCGCGCGTTTCAGGACTTCTGAAATGCGGTGGGCCGCCAGGCGGGCTGCGAAATAGGCCAGGATCAGCAGGCCGAACTGAGACAGGGCGGCGGGCGAGGACAGCCAGCCAAGCGCGGTGTCGACCGCCTGTTGCAGCCAGACCTGGGCGCGATCCATCGCTTACCTCCGGTTATGGGCGATGCGCCCGATGGTGTTCAAAAGGATCTGCGCGGCCAGGATCGCAGTCATGCCGGAATGGTCATAGTCCGGCGCGACTTCCACCAGGTCGATGCCGATGATGTTGCCCTGTTTCGTCAGGCCGTCGATCAGCTCAAGAACCTCGTAATACAGGAAGCCGCCATGCGAGGGGGTTCCGGTGCCCGAGGCGATGGAGGGGTCGAAGCCGTCAATGTCGATGGTGAGGTAGTAGTCGACGCCCTTGGGGATGCGGGCCAGCGTCGCTTCGACCCCCAGCTTGCGCATCTGGCGGACCGAGAGGATGTCGTCGCCCATCTTCCGTGCCGCCTCATACCCGTCCTTGGCGGTGGAGGAGACGTTGCGGATGCCCAGCGCGGTGATGCCCTTGACGTGGTCCTGTTCCGCCGCGCGCCGCATCGGATTGCCGTGGCCATGGCGGACGCCGTGCCGCACGTCGACGAAGTCGAGATGAGCGTCGATCTGGACGATGTGCAGCGGGCGGCCAGTGAAGGCGCGGATGCAGGGGATGTTGATCGAATGGTCGCCACCCAGCACCACCGGCACCGCCCCGGCTGCGAGGATGGCGCGGACGCCCTTCTCGATGTTGGCATGGGAGGTTTCAGTGTCAGTGTGGACGATGTCGGCATCGCCGATATCGAGGATTCGGACGCCTTCCAGATAGGTCACGTCGTCTTCGTGGTCATAGGCCCCGGCGTGGCCGAAGGAGAAGAGGGTCGAGGCCTCGCGGATGCCACGGGGGCCGAAACGCGCCCCGGCGCGGAACTGGGTGCCGAAGTCGAACGGGGCGCCGAGAATGGCGAAATCGGCGTCGATTTTCGACCAGTCGGGCTGGTAGGGGTTCTTGCCAAAGGTGGAAATCCCGACGAAGGGCAGGTTCAGGCGTCCGCTGTCATAGCCGTGGCTCATGGGGCTTCCCCTTTTGTCATGCGTTTCAGGGCGGCAACATGGGCCGGATCGGCGGAAAGCGCCGCCTCTGCCAGCGACATTGCGGTGTCGGTCAAGACTGACGCGTCGCAGATGCGGTCGATCAGGCCCCAGGCGAGTGCGGTTTCCGCGTCGATGCGCTGCCCGGCAAGCAGGATCATTCGTGCCCGTGACGGACCGACAAGGGCCGCAAGGCGTCCGGGGTCGGAAGGTTGTGGCCGATAGCCAAGACGCATGACCGGGTAGAAGAAATTCGCCGAGGGCACCGCAATGCGCAAGTCGCAGGCCAGCGCCACGCCCATCGCCCCGCCTGCCAGGGTGCCGTTCAGCGCCGCGATGGAAAGGCCGGGAAAGGCGGCAACGGCGGCAGAAGCATCCTCCCAGGCGGGAGAGAGGCCGAGGCCCTGCTTCATGCCGTCAAGGTCGGCCCCGGCAGAGAAGACCTTGCCCTCGCCCGTCAGGATCAGCACCTTTGCCCCGTTCGCAGCCGCATCGGTGGCAGCAGAGGCCAGGGCTTGCAGCATCGCCTCGGTCAGGGCGTTGGCCTTGTCCGGGCGGGCAAGCGTGACCTGACAGCAATCGCCCGTGGTCTGGACTCTGATCATGACTGCCTCATCCGGCTTTCCCTACTGCAGCAGGGGAATCCCTTGACGCCCCCGGGACGAGATAGAAAGGTTGTGGCAGCGAATTCAACCCGAAAGGCATCTGTCATGACCCGCGCCCTGACCTGTTCTTCGGCGATTGCACTTGTGTTCCTTGCCACGGCCGCCCGCGCCGACGTGACGCCCCAGGAAGTCTGGGCCAGCTGGCAGGCGATGGCTACCTCGGCCGGGCAGGAATTGACCGTGGGAAACACTGCCGACAGCGGCCAGATGGTCGAAGTCACGGACCTGGTGATCACCTACAAGGACCAGCTGGGCGGCAGCATGGGGATCACGCTAGACAAGCTGACCTTCGCGGACAATGGCGACGGGACGGTCACCGTCGCGATGCCTGAGAGCTATCCGCTCCAGATGGTGTTTCCGCAGTCGGATGAAGGTCCGGGTTCGATAAAGCTGACGATAAGCCAGCCGGGCGCGGCGATCGTGGCCGGGGGTAGCGCTGATGAGACGAGCTACCAGCTCACCGCGCCGCAGACGGCGATTACGCTGGACGAGGTGACGGACCACACCGGGAAGGTCCTGGACACCAAGGCCGATTTGACGCTGACCGAGGTGACGGGCGGCTACAAGATGACGAAATCGGGCGATGAGATGGGTCTCGACTCGGCCTTCGCGGCGAAGACGGCGGTGCTGAACATGTCCGGCTCGGAATCGGACGGGTCCGGGTCGGGCAAGGTCGCGGTCAGTTTCGCCGATGTGTCCGGGGCAACGAAGGGCAATTTCCTGGGCCCCGAGATGATGGCGAACATGGCCACGGCGCTGAATGCCGGGTTCACGCTGGACACCTCACTGACGTTCGGGGCGGTGGCGATGGACTTCGACATCACCGAGGGCAACGGACCGACGAAGATGGTCGCCAATGCCACGGGTGGCGGGTTCAATATTGCGATGAGCAAGGACCGGATGACCTATGGCACCTCGCTGGACGGGGCCAAGTTCACGGTGTCGGGGGCAGAGATTCCGTTCCCGCAGCTTGAACTGGCCTTCGCCGAAAGCGCGTTCAGCGTGGCGATGCCGGTCTCGAAGTCCGACAGCCCGCAGGACTTCAGCTATCTGACCAAGGTGGTGGATCTCACGGTCTCCGAGGAGGTCTGGGGCCTGTTCGATCCGGCGGCTACGCTGGCGCGCGATCCGGCGACCTTGATCGTGGATCTGAAGGGCAAGGGGTTCTGGACAAAGGACATCATGGACCCCGAAGTGCGGATGGACGGAGCGGCGCCTCCGGGCGAACTGCACAGCCTCGACCTGACGCAGGTGCTGGCCAAGGCGGCGGGGGCCGAGGTGTCGGCGGTCGGGGGAATGACATTCGACAACACGGACCTCGCGACTTTCGAGGGCATGCCGCGGCCGGATGGCAAGGTCACGGTCAACATCAAGGGTGTCACCAAGCTGGTCGACAACCTGATCGCGTTGGGCTTCCTGTCGGAAGACGACGCGATGGGGTTCCGTATGGGTCTGGCAATGTTCGCCAGGCCGGGCGCCGGGCCAGATGAGCTGGTGTCGGAGATCGAGTTCAAGGATGGCGGACTGTTCGCGAACGGGATGCAGATGCGCTGACGAGGTGATTTCCCCCGCGGCCTTGCGAAGGGTCGCGGGCGGGGCTACCTGAGATCGGCAGATGATACGGGACCATGCGATGACCCCCAGCCTTGCCGACCTGAGCCATTCCCTTCTGGACGCCGCCCGCAAGGCCGGGGCCGACAGTGCCGATGCGCTGGCGGTGTCGGGCACCGCGCTGTCGATCGAAATCCGCAAGGGCGCGCTGGAACAGGCCGAGCGATCCGAGGGGGTGGAAATCGGCCTGAGGGTGCTGGTCGGCAAGCGACAGGCCTGCGTTTCGGCTTCGGACACCTCTTCGGCGACCATCACTGCCTTGGCCGAGAGGGCGGTCGCGATGGCGCGCGAGGCACCGGAGGATGTGACAGCAGGTCTGGCGGAGGCGTCGCAACTGGCCTCGGGCTGGGATCTCGCGGCTCTGGACCTGGCCGATCCGGCGGAGGAGCCGGGGGCGGCGGTGCTGGAGGCCAGTGCCCGGGCCGTGGAAGCTGCGGCGCAGGACGCGAAGGGGATCACCCAGGTCGAAGCTTCGGCCGCCTACAGCCGGCGGGCACTGCACATGGCGGCGACGAACGGGTTTTCCGGCGGCTATGGGCGGACGTCCACGTCACTGTCGGCAGTGGCGTTTACCGGCGCAGGCACCGCGATGCAGCGGGACTATGCCGGGGAGGGGCGGATTTACGCGGCCGACATGCCTTCTGCCGAGGAGATCGGGCGGCTGGCGGCAGAGCGGACGCTGGCGCGCGTCGGCTCGGTGAAGCCGAAGACCGGGACCTATGCGGTGGTCTATGACGAAAGGGTGGCGGCTTCTCTGGTCGGGCATCTGTTGTCGGCGATCAATGGAACGTCGATTGCCCGCGGCTCAAGCTGGGCGCGCGATCTTCTGGGCAAACAGGTGCTGCCTGCCGGGCTGTCGCTCGTGGAAGACCCGCATCGGGCGCGGATCGGGTCGTCGCGGCCCTTCGATGGCGAGGGGCTGGCCACCGAGCGTCGGGCGTTTGTGGCGGATGGGGTGCTGACCGGCTGGGTGCTGGATCTTGCCACCGGGCGGAAGCTGGGGATGACCTCGACCGGCAATGCCTCGCGCGGGGTATCGGCGCCGCCGTCGCCCTCGACGACGAACATCGACCTGACGCAAGGCGCGCGGACGCGGGACGACCTGCTGAAAGCGATGGGAACCGGGCTGCTGGTCACCTCGATGATCGGCTCCACCATCAACCCGACGACGGGGGATTATTCGCGCGGGGCCTCGGGCTTCTGGGTGGAAAACGGGGAACTGGCCTATCCGGTCCACGAATGCACCATCGCGGGCAACCTGCGCGACATGCTCTTGCGGATCGTCCCGGCCAACGACGCGCGGGCGCATCTGTCGACGCGGGTGCCCTCGATCCTGATCGACGGGATGACCCTTGCCGGCGCGTGACCTTGCGCTTCTGACCGAGGCCGCGCGTGAGGCGGGCCGGATCGCGCTGCGCTATTGGCGTCGGGACCCGAAGGTCTGGGACAAGGGCGGCGAACACGGGCCGGTGACCGAGGCCGACCTTGCCGTGAACGACATGCTGAAGGCGCGGCTTCTGGCGGCCCGGCCGGACTATGGCTGGCTGTCGGAGGAAACGCCGGACAGCACCGACAGGCTGGCTGTGGATACGGTCTTCATCGTCGACCCCATCGACGGGACTCGGGCCTTTGTCGCAGGGGAAGAGACTTTCGCGCATTCGCTGGCGGTGGCGCACAAGGGCCGGGTGACCGCGGGCGTTGTGTATCTGCCGGCGTTGGACCGCATATATACGGCCTCGGATGTCTCGCCGCCCCTGAAGGATGGCCAGCCAATAGCCGCCAGCCGGCGTGAGGTGCTGAACGATGCGAACATTCTCACCACCAAGGCCAACATGCTGCCCGAGAAATGGCCGGGCGGGGTGCCGGACATTCAGCGAAGCTTTCGCGCCTCGCTGGCCTATCGGCTGTGCCTTGCGGCAGAAGGCCGGTTCGATGGCATGCTGACCCTGCGCGACGCCTGGGAATGGGATATCGCCGCCGGAAGCCTGATCGCCGAACGGGCGGGTGCGGTCGTCACGGATCGGAAGGGCGCAAGCCTGCGGTTCAACACCTCTGGTGCGATGGCCGAGGGTGTGCTGGCCCTGCCGCCGAAATTGCATGCCGAGGCGGTCCGGCGGCTGGTTCCGGGCTAAGGCCCTATACAGTTCCCGCAAACTCGGATACTGGCCCGGCACGGTCGAGATTCCGAGACTGCGGGCGAGGAGGCCCGCACCAAAGGGACAGGGGCCGTTTGGCTTGACGGGCGCTGGTCGCCCCCTTTGGAAAAGACATCCATGACGATTAAAAACGTGGCCGCGCCGCTGGCGCAGGCTTTGGCCGACAAGGGCTATGAGACGCTGACCTCGGTACAGGAGGCGGTGCTGGCCGAAGGCGTCGCGGGCCGCGACGCGCTGGTCTCGGCGCAGACCGGGTCCGGCAAGACCGTGGCCTTTGGCCTAGCGATTGCGCCGGAGATTCTGAACGGGCAGGACGTGCTTCTTTACGCCGACAAGCCCATCGCGCTGGCGATTGCGCCGACGCGGGAACTGGCGCTGCAGGTCGCGCGCGAGCTGGAATGGCTGTACGCAGGCGCGCAGGCGAAGCTCGCGACCTGCGTCGGCGGGATGGACTACCGTACCGAGCGCCGGGCGCTGGAGCGCGGGGCGCATATCGTCGTCGGCACCCCGGGCCGCTTGCGTGACCATATCGAGCGCGGATCGCTGGACCTGTCGGGCATCCGCGCCGTGGTGCTGGACGAGGCGGACGAGATGCTTGACCTGGGCTTCGCCGAGGATCTTGAGTTCATCCTCGCCGCTGCCCCACCGGAACGCCGCACGTTGATGTTCTCGGCCACCGTGCCGAAGGAAATCGAAAAGCTGGCGGGCGAGTTCCAGAAGGATGCGCTGCGCATCGTCGCCCAGGGCGAGGCCAAGCAGCATGTCGACATCGAATACCGCGCCGTCAGCGTGGCGGTGCGCGACCGGGAACATGCGATCTTCAACGTGCTGCGCTTTTACGAGGCGCGGACGGCCATCGTGTTCTGCAAGACGCGGGTGAACGTGAATCACCTCTTGGCGCGGATGGGCAACCGGGGGTTCCAGGTTGTCGCGCTGTCAGGGGAACTGTCGCAGCAGGAGCGTACCCATGCCCTGCAGGCGCTGCGGGACGGTCGCGCCCGGGTCTGCATCGCCACCGATGTGGCCGCGCGGGGCATCGACCTGCCGGGGCTGGAACTGGTGATCCATGCCGATCTGCCGTCGAATTCCGAGACGCTTCTGCACCGTTCGGGCCGCACCGGGCGGGCTGGGAAGAAGGGCGTCTCAGCGCTGATCGTGACACCTTCGGAGTTCAAGAAGGCGCAGCGGCTGTTGTCGGGCGCGAAGGTCGTGGCCGAATGGGGCCCGGCGCCGGGGGCGGATGACGTGCAGGCCAAGGACGACCTGCGCATTCTGGAACATCCGGCGCTGACGGCTCCGGTCGGTGACGAGGCGGGGATCGCCGGCGACCTGCTGGAGCAGTTCGGGGCCGAGGCGCTGGCGGCGGCCTTCGTGCGGCTGTGGCGCGAGGGGCGGTCGGCGCCCGAGGTGCTGTCGACCGATGCAGCGATGCCTGCGCCCTCGGCTCCGCGGGAGCGGGGGGAGTTCGGGCCTTCGGTCTGGTTCCGCATCGGCGTGGGTCGGTCCGGTCGGGCCGAGGCGCGCTGGCTTTTGCCGAAGATCTGCGATGCGGGCAGCATCGGCAAGGACAGCATCGGCGCGATCCGGGTGCGCGAGGACGAGACCTTCGTACAGATCGCCGAAGCCGTCGCGGGCAAGTTCCGGCAGCAGATCGACCTGGACAAGGGCCTTTTGATGGAGCGGATCGAAGGCGAGCCGGATCTTGACCGGCCCCGCTTCGACAAGCCCCGGTTCGAACGACCGGCCCGGCCGGAACGGGCAGAGCGCCCCGCGCGGGCCGACAAGCCGGCCTATGTGCCGAAGCCTCCCCGGGTGGTCGAGGACGACGAGGCCGAGCCCGCGCCGAAGCCGAAGGCGAAATACGAGGACCGGCCAAGGGTGGCTGCATCCGAGGCGCGGCCCGAGCGCAGGGACGGCTGGAAGACCGACCGCCCGGCACAGAAGCCCTATGAAGAGCGCAGCCCGCGGTCCGAAGGTGACGACGCGCGCCCGAAGAAGCCGCGCTGGTCGCCGGACCAGAAGGCCGCGCCGCGGTCGGCTGCCTACAAGAGCCACGGCGGATCGGCGGATCGTCCGGGCCGGGCCGAGGGCTACAAGAGTCATTCTTCCGAGGGTGGTGGCTACCGGGGCAAGTCCGACGGCTGGAAGCCGCGCGAGGAGGGTGACCGCCCGGCGCGAAAGCCCTATGCCGCCAAGTCGGAGGGCTGGAAGCCCCGCGAAAGAACTGAAGACGGCGACCGTCCGGCACGAAAGCCCTATGCGGGGAAACCCGATGGCTACAAACCGCGCGGCGAGGGGTTCAAGCTCCGGGAAGATGGTGATCGGCCCAGGAAGACCTTCGCTGCCAAAGGCGATGACGCCCGGCCCTTGGTGAAACGCGAGGGCGCGGGCAAGCCGGGTGGCTTCAAACCTGCTGGCGGCAAGAAGCCGTTCGACCGGGCAGGCGCGGATCGTCCCGCCAAGCCCAAGGCCGACGCGCGCGATACGTCCAAGCGGTTTGTGCCGCCGAAAGGACCGAAGCGCTAGTCATCCGACGACCCATCCCCTCTCCGGCCCGGCGAGGGGATGGGACACGTCCGGCGGCCGCAGTGGCGCGAGCAAGACACCTGCCGTCTGAGCGGACTGGATGGCCCGGGATTGCCGCCTCACGCACGCCGAATGCGGGCTATCGGAGCGGAGCCGAACAGCGGCCGGACCCGATCTGGAGGCCCGGAACGGGCTTCCATGACAACCTTTGCGCGATTGCGTTTCACCCTGAATTGAAGCGCGACTGTTTCGGGACGGCAAACCGCCAAAGCGCTTGATTGGGCCGACGACATATCCCATGCTGCCGCGATCAATTGCGAATTTGTAACATCACGCGCGCGGAACTTGGCGCGGGGAGAGTTTCAAATGTCCTGGAGACAGCTCGTTTTCGCTCTGGCCCTGGCTTCCAGCTTTTGTTCGACTTCCGCCGGTCTTGCGCAGGATCAAGACGAGGCTGAACTGGATCTCGCGCTCCGTCTCGCGGTCCTGTTGCAATCGGCCCGTGCGGTCATCGGGGCCGAACAGGTGCTGATCAACGATCCTGCCGTCGGCGACAAGGGCCTGTCGGGTGCGGCCGTGCTTGCCCGGGCGACCGAGGCCTATGTGACCAAGACCGGCGGCCCGCCCGTTGCGGAAGGGATGGACCCGCGCGAGGCGCAGCTTGTCACCGCGATGATGGAGTCGATCACCGAGGTCATGGATGCCAATGCCGGGTCGATCAACCGCGAGGGCGTGGCGTTCAAGGGGTTCGTGCCGGCGGTCTTCGGCCGGCTGGTGACAGAGGCCTTTTCCGAGAAAGTCGGCGATCTTGCCCAGATCAAGGTCACTGCCCCGGAAAACCTGGTGCGCAACCGCAAGGCCCGCCCGGACCCCTGGGAAACCATGGTCATCACCGAAAGCCTGCTGTCGCCCGACTGGAAGAAGGGCGAGGTCTATTCCGCCCTTTCGGACTCGGCTGGCCGCGAGGCCTTTCGGGTGATGGTGCCTGAATATTACACCGAGGGTTGCCTTGCCTGCCACGGCGCACCGGCGGGTGAGATCGACGTGACCGGCTATCCGAAAGAGGGCGGGGCCCTGGGTGATCTTGGTGGTGTGATCAGCATCACGCTGTTCCGCTAGGCCCCGGGATGACCGCTGCGGAACAGGAGTAGCGGTCATGCTGGGTCGGCTGTCCATCTTCACGCGCCTTGCCCTGCTTGCGGGCGTGTTGCTTGCCGTGCTGGTCGGCTCGAACGCCTATCTTTCGCAGCGACTGTCCCGCAATGCCGATGCCATCGCGCAGGAGGTGGACAAGGTCGGCGAGCTGCGGCTTGCGAACTCGGCGGTGGCCCGGTTTGGCGAGTTCAAGTTCTGGCTCTCGGACCTTGCGGTCAGCCTGCTCATGCGCTCGGAAGTCAACGCCAATGCGGCGCATGACGCGCTGATGGCCGACCTTGAAAAGCTGGAGCCGATTGCTCCGGACAGCGTGGCGCTGATCCGGACGGAGGTAGCCGCGCTGCGCGAACAGGCCATTCAGGCCGTCGATGCCTATACCCAGGATCAGCGGGTGCTGGGCAATTCGCTGATCGCGCAGGGGCATCTGCACATCGAGAAGATCAATGCCGAGCTTGCGCTTCTGGTGGAGCGGCTGGAGGCACAGGCTGTCGCGACAGGTAACGAGGCGCTGGGGTCCGCCACCTCGGCCGTGGCGCGGGCGACGCAGATCTCGGTGCTGGCGGCAATTGGCGGGTTGCTGCTGACCCTTCTGGTCATCGCCTCCATCACCAAGCCCTTGCGCAAGGTCATGGAGGCGATGACGGCGATCACCGGCGGCAACCTAGCCGCGCCGATCCCCGAGGGCGGGCATGACGAAATCGGCGCGATGGGCCGGACGCTTGGACTGTTCTGCGACAGCCTGAAGGAACGCGAGGCGCTGGCCAAACGACAGGAGGAACTGGTCGCCAGCCTTGCCGAAGCGCGCGACGCGGCGATGCAGGCCACCACCGCCAAAAGCCAGTTCCTGGCCAGCATGAGCCATGAAATCCGTACCCCGATGAACGGGATCATCGGAATGAGCAACCTGCTCCTGGATACCGACCTGCCGCCCGAACAGGCCGAATATGCCCGCACGATCAACGACAGCGCCGAAAGCCTGCTGACCATCCTCAACGACATCCTCGATTTCTCGAAGGTCGAGGCCGGGAAGCTGGACCTTGAGAAAGTCGCCTTCGACCTGCGCGAATGCGTCGAGGCGGCACTGGACCTCGTGGCGATGGCGGCGGGGAAGAAGGGCCTTGACCTGGCCTATGTCATCGAACCCGGCGCGCCGCAGCGCATCGTCTCGGACCCGACCCGGCTGCGGCAAATCCTGCTGAACCTCTTGAACAACGCGATCAAGTTCACCGAGAAGGGCGAAGTCGTCCTGACCGTCTCGCGTGAGGACAGCGCGAGCGATGACGCGGAGACCTGCACCTTGCGTGTGACCGTCCGCGATACCGGCATCGGTATTCCCGCCGACCGGATCGGCAAGCTGTTCCAGTCCTTCACCCAGGCCGATGCCTCGACGACCCGGCGCTTTGGCGGCACTGGTCTTGGACTTGCGATCAGCCAGCGGCTTGTCACGCTGATGGGGGGCGAGATCGGGGTGACCAGCGAAGCGGGCAAGGGGTCAGAGTTCACCTTCACCCTCAGCGCTCCGGTGGCCGAAGCGATTCGTGCGGTACGGATCAACCAGGCCCGCCCGGATCTTGAGGGCAAGCGGGTCCTGATCGTCGATGACAATGCCACCAACCGCAAGATCCTCGCCCGGCAATGCGAAATCTGGTCTATCACGCCGACCAGTGCTGCGGGTCCTGCCGAAGCCCTGGCGCTGCTGCGGGACGGACAGCGGTTCGATATCGCCATTCTCGACATGCACATGCCCGACATGGACGGCATCGGCCTTGCCCGTGCGATCCGCGCCCTGCCCGAGACCCGACCGATGCCGCTGATCCTGCTGAGTTCGCTTGGCCATGCGGGCGACCACGATTCCGAGGCGCTGAAGGCCGTGGGCTTTGCCGATGTTCTGGCCAAGCCGATCAAGCCTTCGGCGCTGCTGAACGCGGTGATGACCATCGCGCTGGGCGAACCGACGCGGGTCCTGCCTTATCGCCGCATCGAGAAGCCGCAGATCGACGATCAGCTTGCCGTGGAACTGCCCGCCCGCATTTTGCTGGCCGATGACCACCCCACCAACCAGAAGCTCGGCCGCATGATCCTGCAGCGCCTTGGCTACCGTGCCGATGTTGCCGCCAACGGGCTTGAGGTGCTGCAGGCACTGGAGCGGCAGGCCTATGACCTGATCCTGATGGATATCGAGATGCCCGAGATGGACGGGGTCGAAGCCACTCGCCGGATCATCGCGACCTATCCCGAAGGCGCCCGCCCCAAGATCATCGCCGTGACCGCCAATGCGATGGAGGGCGACCGGGAACGGTTCATCGCGGCGGGGATGAGCGACTATGTCAGCAAGCCGATCCGGGTCGAGGCACTGGTGCGCGCCATCAGGTCCTGCCTGTCCGGCCAGCCCGGGAAAATGGAGGAGCCGATGCCCGAACCCACAGGAGAGCTGGACCCCAAGGCACTGGCGCAGTTGCTGGAAGTGATCGGCGGGGATCGCGAGGCGCTCAAGGAACTGGTGCGCAGCTTTCTTGAGGATGGTCCGGATCTGGTCGACCGGCTCAGGGCAGCAGCGGCCGCAGGCGATGCCGATGCGATGCGCCGCGCGGCCCATACGCTAAAAGGCAGCGCGACAGACTTTGGCGCGCTGGGGCTGGCGGCGCTCTGCCGTGACATCGAGGCGCTTGGCCGTGCCGGAGAAGTCGCAGAAGCGACAAGGGTGGATGCGGTCGTGCGTGAATACCGGATTGCAGAAAAGGGCCTGCAAGGCCTGCTGACCGCCTGAACAGGCGGCACCGAACGGGAGAAGACGCGATGGCGGGGTTCCGCGGCAGAGTGCTGGTGGTCGACGACCACAAGCAGACACGCATGAAGATGATGCTGGCGATCAAGAACCTTGGTCACGACGTGGAAGAGGCGGCGGACGGCGAGGCCGGCATTGCCCGGCTTGCCAGGGGCGGCATCGATATGGTCGTCCTCGACATCGTCATGCCGGGGATGGACGGGTTCGAGGTGCTTAAGGCGATGAAGGCCAATTCCGCGTTGCGGGATATTCCGGCCATCGTGATTTCCTCGCTGGAAGAAATGGACGACGTGGTCAAGGCCATCGAGCTTGGCGCCGAGGATTTCCTGACCAAGTCCTTTGACGTCGTCCTCTTGCGCGCGCGGCTGAATGCCGGGCTGGAACGCAAGCGCCTTCGCGATCAGGAACTGGAATATCTGCGGCAGGTCGATCGTCTGGCCGGCGCCTCGCGGATGGTCGAGGGCAAGGGGTTCGATCCCGCCCGGCTGGGGCTGGAAGACATCTCGCGCCGTGACGATGCGCTTGGCAACCTCAGCCGGGTCTTCGTCACCATGGCGTCCGAGGTCTATCGCCGCGAACAGAACCTGCGCCGGACAATCAGCCTGCTGAAGGGGGGGTTCCTCCTCCTGTTGATCGGCGCGCTCTGGGGCCTGATCCCCTCAATCTCGCGGATCGTGATGCGTGAGGGCCTCAGCCCCTTCGGCATCGTGTTCTGGACGCTGTGGTTCAGTGCGGCAATCATGACGCTCTTGTCGATCATCACCGGGCAATTCCCGGGCCGCAGTCGCGCCGATCTGTTGCGATACGCGCTGATCGGTCTGATCGGGGGCACCCTGCCCCAGTTGACGCTGTTCTGGGTGGCCGGCCACCTGCCCGCGATGATCATCTCGATCATCCTCGCGGTCGAAAGCTTCCTCGTCTTTGCCTTCGCGGCCCTTCTGGGACTGGAGGCGCCCAGCATGAAGCGGTTCATCGGGCTAAGCCTGGGGCTGGTCTGCGTGTTGCTGGTCATCCTGCCGGGTGAACATGCCATCGGCGGCGCAAGCTGGATCTGGATTCTCGTCGCCCTGCTGGTGCCGATCTTCTACGCGGTCGAAGGGCTGATGATCGCGTCCCTGCCCGCCACGGAAACCGGCGCGATCGGGACGACGACCGGCATCGTGCTGGCCTCGGCGCTGATCGCCACCCCGGTCGCCCTGCTCAGCGGGTCGTTCATTCCGGTGCATGAGGTGATTAACGGCTTGGGCTGGGCCTTCCTTCTGATCGCGGCGATGAGCGCAACCAGCATGGTCCTGTCGATCATCGCCATTCGCACCACGGGGGCGGTCTTCACCAGCCAGGTCGGCTATGCCACGACCGGCGCGGGGATCATCTGGAGCATCCTTCTCCTGGACGAGCAGATGACCGGGTGGATCGTCGCGGCGGTTGCCTGCCTGATCTCGGGCGTGGCGCTGGTCATGCCCAAATCCTATGACGAGGAAGGCGACGATCCCAGCCCCGAGGGGTCTGCCGGCGCAGCCACGGTCTGACCGGCGCGGCGAAGGACCTGGTGCGGGAAAGCGGCGACGGCCTCGCCGCAGGGGCTTGGCCGTCGCCTGGTCTTGCAGGTCCTAGCGGTACGGGTAGCCCGCCTTCTGCATCGTGTCGGCGTATTTCTTGAACGCCTCCACCACCTTGGCCGACCGGGGCGAGGCAGCGGCAACCTCGTCCCAGAAGCCGTTGGAATCGGACAGGACCTGCGCCCATTCTTCATCCGGCAGCGAGGTCAGCTCCATCTTCTCGCCCTCGACGCGCAGCTTGGCCTCGCCGCCCCAGTACCAGACGTTCCGGTAGTAGTGCGACTGGTCGATGGTGATCTTGAACAGTTCCTGCAGATGCGGCGGGACCTTTTCCCAGCTGGCGGTATTGGCGAAATAGCTGCCGAACCAGGCGCCGGTGACCGAGTTGGTCAGCGCGTATTTGCAGACATCGGCCCAGCCGACCTCATATGCTTCGGTAAAGCCGCACCAGGCCACGCCGTCCAGTTCCCCGGTCTGCATCGCGACTTCGACGTTGTCCCACGGGATCGTCACCGGCACGAGCCCGTAGCGCGACAGGAACTTGCCCGCCGTCGGCACACCGAAGACGCGCAACCCGTTCATGTCGGCCAGGCTGCGGATCGGCTTGTCGACCGTGAAGATATGCAGCGGGTCCCAGGCCCCGGCGGAAAGCCAGGTCACGCCCTCGACCTCGCCATAGGCTTCCTGCCAGATCTCCTTCAGCCCGTAGTAGTTGAACAGCGCCGGCACATCGAGGCTGAAGCGGGTGGCGAAGGGGAAGTAGCCGCCAAAGACCGAAATATCGACCGGCGAGGCCATTGTCGCCTCGTCCGACTGCACCGCGTCCAGCGTGCCGTTCTGCAGCGCGCGGAAGAGGTCGGCGGTCGGGACCAGCTGGTCGGCATAGTAAAGCTCGATCTCCATCTCGCCATTGGCGGCGATGTTGAAGGCCTCGATCTGCGGCTTGATCACATGGGCGCCGAGGGGCGCACCGGAATAGGTTTGCAACCGCCATTTGATCGGCGCGCCCTGGGCGTTCACATAGGGTGCAGCCAGCGTGGCCCCGGCCACGGCCCCCATCCCGACCCCCGCCTGACGAAGGAAGTTCCGCCGGGTCGCGAGAATTTTCTCGGACGGGCTTTGTGGTTTCTTCGGATCAGTCATGTCGTTCTCTCCTGTTGTTATGGGCTTCGGAGGGCCCGGGTGGTCTGTCCCAGTGACGGTCTTTTTCTTGGTTTGGTTGGTCAGCCTTTCACGTTCATATGTTCGGGAAGCCAGAGCGCGATCTGCGGGAACAGCATCAGAAGGATGATGGTCAGCGCCATGATCGCGGCGAAGGGCCAGATCGAGCGGTAGATGTCGCCCAGCGAAATGTCGTCCGGCGCGAGGGAGCGCATGAGGAACAGGTTATAGCCGAAGGGCGGGGTGATATAGGCGATCTGGCAGGTGATCGTGTAGAGGATGCCGTACCAGATCAGCTGGTTGTCGAAACCAAGATCAAGGCTTGCCACCAGCGGGATGTAAAGCGGGGCCACGATCACCAGCATGGCGGTGTCGTCCAGGAACATACCCAGCAGAAGGAAGCTGAGCTGCATCATGATGATGATCATCCAGGGCGACAGCTGCCACTGGTTCAGGAACAGGTTCTCGATGGCGCGGACGGCGCCGAGGCCGTCGAAGACCGCGCCGAAGGCCAGCGCGGCCAGGATCAGCCACATGAACATGCAGGAAACGGCGAGCGTCTTCATCGAGGTTTCGCGGATCAGTCTCCACGAGAACCGGCCTTTCAGCGCCGCCGCCAGCGTGGCGCAGGTCGCGCCGACGGCAGAGCTTTCGACGAGGCTGGTGTAGCCGAAGACGAAAAGCCCGGTCATGAAGAAGAAGATCGCGAAGGGGATGATTCCGGCCTTGGCCAGTGCCAGTTTCTCGCGCAGCGGCATGTTCAGCTCTTCCGCCGGGACGGCAGGGGCGAGGCTGGGGTTCAGCCGGGCGCGGATCACGATGTAGAGGATGAACATCGCGGCCATCAGAAGGCCGGGGACAAGGCCGGCGAACCAGAGCTTCGAGACCGGCTGGCGGGCGATCATGCCGTAGAGGACGAGGACGACCGAGGGCGGGATCAGGATGCCGAGCGACGAGCCGCCCTGCACAACGCCCGAAATCAGCACCTTGTCGTAACCGCGACGAAGCATTTCCGGCAAAGCGATGGTGGCGCCGATGGCCATGCCCGCGACCGACAACCCGTTCATCGCCGAGATGATCACCATCAGAAGGATCGTGCCAATGGCGAGCCCGCCGGGAATGCGGCCGAACCAGACATGCAGCATCTTGTACAGGTCTTCGGCGATCCCGGATTCGGCCAGGATGTAACCCATGTAGATGAACATGGGCAGCGTCAGCATGGCGTACCAGTTGAAGAGCTTGAACACCTGGTTGTAGGGCAGCTCGATTGCGCCGTTGCCGTAGAGGAGCAGCGCAGCGCCGGCCGCGACAAAGCCGATGGCGGCAAAGACCCGCTGCCCGCTGACCAGCAGCAGCGCCATCGAGGCGAACATCAGAAGAGCGATCATTTCATAGGACATTCTAGAGACGCTCTCCGCGCAGGGTGGCGATGTTCTTGAAGACCAGCGCAAAGGACTGGAGCAGCATCAGCACGAGACAGATGGTCAGCAGCGCCTTGATCGGGATCACCGAGGGGTTCCAGATCGAGAACCGGCGTTCTCCGGTCGCGATGGCGTATTGCAGGCTGGAAATGCTGCCGACCAGCATGACGCAAAGATAGAAGATCATGCAGCCGACGGTGACGAGATCCATCTTCGCCTTGCCGCGTTCCGACAGGTTGGCGTACCAGAGATCCATCCGCACATGGCTGTTGTTCTTCAGCGTGATCGGGCCGCCCATGAAGTAATAGGCGGCCAGCGTGAACTGGGTCAGCTCGATCGCCCAATGCACCGGCATGTTGATCACGTTGCGGGTGAAGGCGTCAAAGATCAGCGTCGCGCCCATCACGAAGATCAGCGAGGCGGCCAGATAGCCCACCCAGTCGGATATCCTGTCGACCAGCCGCACATAGACCCGGATCAGATGCGGCATGTTGCCCCCGTGTCCCGGCCCGCTTCCCATGTCAGGTCCATACGTCCACCCCTTTGCCAGCCAGCGCCGCACGATGCGCCTTGTCGAGTTTCCCGTCGCTGACGACGAGGTCGATGTCTTCGGTGGCGCAGACGGCATAGGCCGCATGGCGCGCGAATTTGGTGGCATCGGCCAAAAGCGTCAGCGTCCGCGCGTTGCGGATCATCGCACGCGCGATCTGCGCCTCGTCCAGACTTGCGTCCATCGCGCCCAAGGCCGGGTCGAGGGCCGCAACCGTCAGGATGGCGCGGTCGGCGCGAAAGGCTTGCAGCTGCTCGACCACCGAAACGCCGGTGGTCTGGGCATTGTCGGCCCCGTAGCGCCCACCCAGAAGGTGAATCGCCACATCGGTGCCGGCCCGGGCCACACGTTCAGCAAGGCGACAGGAATTGGTGATGATGGTCAGGCTGGGCACTGCCGCCAGCGTCTCGGCCGCGGCCAGCGTGGTCGAACCGGTATCGACGAAGACCGTTTCGCCGGGTTCGACGGCACCCGCCAGTCGGCGGCCAATCGCGGCCTTGGCTTCGGCGGCGGTGATTTCCCGCTCGTCGTAGCTCGGTTCGTGGAACAGGCGCGGACGCCGGGCGCCGCCGTGAATCTTCTGCACCCGCCCACGTTCGGCCAAAAGGCCAAGGTCGCGGCGAATGGTTTCGGACGACACATCGAAACGTGCTGCCAGCGTCTCGACCGAGACTTCCCCCTCCTGCTGGATGATCGCCTCGATCCGAGGCTGGCGTTCGTATGGCTTCATTTAATCTCCCCGTCTCAGCCGAACCTGCGGGCAGGCGCAGGTCAACCGTTTTCTGCAAGATTGACCGAATGATCGTCCGATTCCCCCGCAATCCGTCAGAATCCTAGGGGTCAGCTTGACAAGAATGCCCGAATAGTCAATTCGTGATGAAAATCACAGGTGAGAAAATGTCGGGGCCCCTGCCTTCGGATGACCTGCCGACCTATGACGTGGCGGTGATCGGCGCCGGAGTCGTGGGCTGTGCCCTGGTCCGGGCCTTCACGCTGGATGGGGCAAGGGTCGTGGTCCTGGAGAAGGCGGTCGAGGTGCTGGACGGCGCCTCGAAGGCAAACAGCGCAATCCTGCACACGGGATTCGATGCGCCGGAAGGCTCGCTGGAGCTGGCCTGCATCCGTGAGGGCTATCGGCAATACCTGGAAATTCGCGAGCGGCTGGGCCTGCCGCTGGTGCGCGCGGGCGCCATGGTGCTGGCCTGGACCGAAGAGGAAGAGGCCGGCCTGCCCGCGCTGATGGCGCAGGCGCTGGCCAATGGCGTGACCGATGTCGCGCCGCTGACCGGGGCCGGGGCGCGGGCGCTGGAACCGGCGCTGTCCGGGGCGGTGAAGGCCGGGTTCCGTGTGCCGGGGGAACATCTGATCGACCCCTGGTCGGCAGCACATGGCTATCTCATGCAGGCGCTGGCCAATGGGGCGGTGCTGATGCGCCAGGCCGAGGTGCTGACCGGGCGGCGGTCCGGCGATACCTGGCATCTGGCGACCTCGGCGGGGCCCGTCTCGGCCGGGCTGGTGATCAATGCGGCCGGTCTCTGGGGCGATGAGGTCGACCGGCGGGTGACCGGGGAAAGCTGGTTCCAGATCAAGCCGCGAAAGGGGCAGTTCGTCGTCTATGACAAGACGGCGGCGGCCTTGGCCGGGCATATCCTCTTGCCGGTCCCGACGAAGATCACCAAGGGAATCGTGGTCTGCCGTACTGCCTTCGGCAACCTGCTCGTCGGTCCCACGGCGGAAGAGCAGGAAGACCGCGAGAACGCGGACCTCGACCACGCGACCTTGCAGGCGCTGATGAAACGGGGGGTCGAGATCCTGCCCGCGCTGGCCGGGCATGAGGTGACGGCGGTCTACGCGGGCCTGCGCCCGGCCACCGAGGAAAAACACTATCGCATCCGCGACGACCTTGCGCCGGGCTACATCTGCGTCGGCGGCATCCGCTCCACCGGACTGTCGGCAGCCTTGGGGATCGCGGCGCATGTGGTCGGACTGGCGGGCCGGAAGGATGCTCCCCTGGCTGATCCGGTCTGGCCCGTGATGCCCAACATCTCGGTCGATGGCAGCCGCGACTGGCAATGCCCCGGCAACGGCGGCGTGGTCTGTCATTGCGAGCTTGTCACCCGGCGCGAGATCGAGGCCGCGCTGAGCGGGCCGATGCCCGCAGGCAGCCTGGCGGGGCTGAAACGGCGAACCCGGGTGACAATGGGGCGCTGCCAGGGGTTCTACTGCACAGCGGAAATCGCCCGGCTGACCGAAGGTCGTCTGGCCCAGCCCATGCTGGAGGCGCGCGATGCCTGACACGGATGTCCTTGTCGTCGGGGCGGGGCCGGCGGGGCTTGCGGCGGCAACCGAGCTTGCGCGGGCCGGACAGCGGGTCGTGGTGCTTGACCGCGAGGCCGAGGCTGGCGGCATACCACGCCATTGTGGTCACTACCCCTTCGGGATGCGCGAGTTTCACCGCCTGCTGCGCGGCCCCGACTATGCCGCGCGCCTGCGCGACACGGCCCTCGCTGCGGGGGTGACGATCCGCACCCGCACGACGGTCACCGCCCTGCACCGCAACGCCAAGGTGGAGATCACCGATGACGCGGGCCCCGCCATGCTTGCCGCCCGCGCCGTGCTGCTGGCCACCGGCGTCCGCGAAACCAGCCGTGCCGCGCGTCTGATCGGTGGCGTCAAGCCGGGCGGGGTGATCGCGACCGGGGCGCTGCAAGGTCTGGTCTACCTGAACAACCAGCGCCCGTTCCGGCAGCCGGTGATCCTTGGCACCGAGCTGGTCGCCTTCTCGGCGCTGCTAACCTGCCGCCACGCCGGTATCCGCCCCGTAGCGATGGTTGAACCCGGCCCTCGCCCCACGGTCCGCGCCCCGGCCCACCTGCTCGCCACCCTGATGCGGGTGCCGATCCACCTGCAAAGCGAGATCGTCGCGATCCACGGCCACGCCCGCGTCGAGGGCGTCACCCTCGCCACCCCTGCGGGCCTGCGTGAGATTGCGGCGGACGGCGTGATCGTGACCGGCGGCTTCCGCCCCGACGCGGCCCTGCTGCGGGGCAGCCATCTGGAGGTCGATCCGGCCTCGGGCGGGCCGGTGATCGACCGCTGGGGCCGCCTGTCCGACCCAAGCTATTTCGCCGCCGGCAACCTTCTGCGCGGGGTCGAGACGGCGGGTTGGTGCTGGTCCGAGGGCCGACGCACGGCTCTTGCGATGCTGGCGGGGCTGGACGGCACCCTGCCCGCGCCCGGCGGCCCTCTGCTTCAACTGGCTCATCCTGCGCTGCGGCTTGCCCTGCCGCAGCGGATCGGCGCCGGGGGGGTGGAGGCGCCCTTTGACCGGCTCCAGATCCGGCTGGATGCGCCCGCGCGGGGCC
>JAFLCY010000003.1:0-30505 GCA_017303485.1 Rhodobacterales bacterium | reverse complement strand
CCGCGGGCCATGACCCGGCGATGTGGCGCCGCCACAACAACTGCAAATGACGTCGGGGTCGGGACCGCGTTCGGTGTAGGTTTGCGCGGACGAGGAAATGCCTGGACGTGGCGGCGCCCCGAAGGACGTGACCCATGCTGAGAGTTCCCCCGCGGCACCAGTTGGCCATCGCCGTCGCCTGCGTCGTCCTCAACCTGGCCGTGGGCAAGATCGCCAGCCGGCTCTCCCTGCCGCTGCCGGTTGCCCCCGTGACGGGTCCTTTGATGCTTGAGATCGAGGAGAGGCCATGAGGATCGCGGCCATCGACCAGGGCACGACCAGCACCCGCGCCTTGTTGATGGCAGCGGACGGCGCGCTGGTCCCGGTGCTGTCGGTGCCGCATGGGCAGACCTACCCCGCGCCCGGACATGTGGAACAGGACGGCGAGGAGCTGCTTGCCAACATCCTTCGCTGCCTCGACGCTGCCGCGCCCGAGATCGTCGGTCTCGCCAATCAGGGTGAAAGCTGCCTTGCCTGGGATGCCCGCGACGGCCGCCCGATCTGCCCGGTGATCTCGTGGCAGGACGACCGGACGGTAGATGTCACCGCGGCGCTGGAGCGGGACGGTGCGGGATCTTTGGTCATGGCCCGCGCAGGCCTGCCGCTGGACCCCTATTTCTCGGCCTCGAAACTGGGCTGGATCCTGCGCCATGTGCCTCGGGCCGCCGGGCTTGCGGCGGACGGGTGGCTGCGCCTTGGCACGACGGATGCCTTCTTCCGTGACCGTCTGACCGGCCGGTTCGAGACCGACATCGCCACGGCCTCGCGCACCTCGCTCATGAACCTTCAAAGCGGCGCCTGGGACGCCGACCTTTGTGCGCTTTTTGGCGTGCCGATGGAGTGCCTGCCGCGGATCGGCCCGACCTCGGGCGACCTAGGCGCGCTGCCCGGCGGCGCGCGCCTTGCGGCGTCGATCGTGGACCAGCAGGCAGCGCTGTTCGGGCATGGCTGCCACCGGCCCGGCGCGGCCAAGGTGACCTTCGGGACCGGGGCCTTCGTACAATGCCTGACCGGACCCCTGGTTCGCCCCGAACGCCCCGGACCGCTGCCCACCGTTGCCTGGCAGAGACCGGGGGAAGCGATCACCTATGCGCTGGATGGTGGCGTCTATTCCGCGGCGTCCGCGGTCAACTGGGCAAGGGAGCTGGGACTGTTCGCAGGGTTTCCCGAGATTTCGTCCTTCACCGCCCCACCCGCCATCGACCGGGGCATCGCCTTCGTGCCCGCGCTGGCCGGACTTGGCTCTCCGCACTGGAACCGCGCCGCGCGTGGCGCGTGGCTGGGGCTTGGCCTTGAGACGCGGAAGGCCGATCTGATGCAGGCCCTTCTCGAAGGCGTCGCCCTTCGGACGGCCGAGGTTCTTGACGCGATGAACAGTCTGCACAGCTTTGACGGCGCGATCTCGGTGGATGGCGGGTTGTCGCGGAACGGCTATTTCGTCCATTTCCTGTCCGAGGTCGCCGGGCATGACATCGCTCTGGCTGCCGAAACCGAACAGACCGCTGCGGGACTTGCCTGGATGGCCGCCGAGACATGCGGCATTTCGCAGTCCGGGGCCCGGCATGGCCAGTACCTGCGCGCAGATTCACGCCAAAGAAGCCGTCGACAGTTGCGTTTCACGGCCGCACGCCGCGCCATCGAAAATTTCGCAGAGACTTCCGCCGGGACGTGAGCGAACCGCTCTCCATCCAGGGGGGCAAATCCGGATCCGGAAATCAACCGAACAGGTTGCGCCATGCAGCGGACCCTGGCCGACCGTCACGCCTTCGCATGTCGTCCTTTCCAGCGGCCTGAGCCTCGGCCCCTACCGGTTTCCCCGCATCTTGCCGCTCAATCGGCCCATACCCACTCGTGGTAACATGACATCAAGCCGCCCTGCCGCGCATCCTCATGGCGTTCAACGACGCGATGGGGACGGACGTGGCAGAGGTTCAGGATGCATGCAGGCTCGCCGGACTAACCCGGACCTATGGCAAGGGCGCCGCCATGCATCATGCGCTGGCCGACATCGACCTGAGCATTGCCCCGAATGAGTTCTTCACCCTTCTTGGCCCTTCGGGCTGCGGCAAGACCACGCTGCTGCGGCTGATCGGCGGGTTCGACCAGCCGACCGGCGGACAGATCGTCATTTTCGGGCGCGACGTGGCGGGCCTGCCGCCCGAGGATCGCCCGGTCAATACGGTGTTCCAGCACTACGCCCTGTTCCCGCATCTGACGGTCGCTCAGAACATCGGCTTTGCCTTGCGGATGCTGGGGCGGCCCAAGGCCGAAAGCGCCGCCACCGTGGCACGGATGGTGGCCCTTGTCGGCCTTGAAGGAATGGAGGAGCGCAAGCCCGATCAGTTGTCCGGCGGGCAGCGGCAGCGGGTGGCCCTGGCCCGTGCGCTGGCGCCCAGTCCCAAGATTCTGCTCCTGGATGAACCTCTCTCGGCACTGGATGCGAAACTCCGCCAGCGGATGCGGTCCGAGTTGAAGGCCCTGCAGCGCGAGACGGGCATCGCTTTCGTCTTTGTCACCCATGATCAGGACGAGGCGCTGGCCATGTCGGACCGCATCGCCGTGATGCAGGGCGGGCGCATCCAGCAGATCGGGCGGCCGGAAGAGATCTACGAGACCCCTGCGAACCGCTTTGTGGCCGATTTCATCGGCGGCGCGAACCTGATCCCTGCGCGGAATGGGCCAAATGGGGCCGAGGCGGCGGGGCTGGGCGTGATTCCGGCGGATGGTCGTCCGGGCGAGGCCGTGACGCTGGCGATCCGTCCGGAGCGGCTGGGGCTGGTGGCCGGGCCGTCCCGGCAGGCGGGCGACCTTGGCCCCCTGCGCGTGGCCGAGCGTGTCTACATGGGCAACGAGCTGTCCTTCCGGCTGGAGGGGGCCGAGGTTCCGTTGCACGTCACCCTGCCGCGCGGCGGCCTGCGCGGGGCGCAGGATTTCGCGCCGGGCGATCAGGTCTGGCTGCGCCCCGAGCCGGGTGCCCTGCGGGTGCTGACATCATGAGATTGCCCACCCTCCTTCTGGCCCCGGCCGTCGCCACGATCCTGATTTTCATGGCCCTGCCCATTGCCATCACCTCGGTCTATTCCGTGCTGACCCCCGCACAATACGGCGGCGTCATCTGGGAACCCTCTGCCGAGGCCTATATCCGCCTCTTGTTCGAGCGCGACATCTTCGACGACACGCTGGCTTTCAACCCCGACTATCTGCAGATCCTTGCCCGCTCGGTCCTGCAGGCGGGGATTGCGACGATCCTCTGCCTCATCATCGGCCTGCCGACCGCCTGGTTCATCGCGACAAGACCCGCAGGGCAAAAGTCGCTGTGGCTGATGCTGGTGACGGTGCCCTATTGGGTCAACCTTCTGGTCCGCACCATCGCGCTTCTACTGATCCTGCGCGACGAAGGCCCGGTCAACGGCGCCCTGCAATCCCTGGGCCTCACCGATGGCCCGCTGCCCCTTGCCTACAACAACTTTGCCATCGGGCTGGGGCTGGTGTCGTCCTTCCTGCCCTTCATGATCCTGCCGCTCTATGCCGCCATCGAGCGCTTCGACTTTTCGCTTCTCGAAGCCGCCTACGACCTGCACGCCAACCGGCGGAAGGCCTTTCTTGCCGTGGTCCTGCCGATCCTGCGGCCCGGCCTGATTGCCGGCGGGCTGCTGGTCTTTATCCCGGGCATCGGCTCCTACCTTGCCCCCGACATTCTGGGCGGCGGCAAGACGCTGATGCTGGGCAACCTGATCGGGATGCAGTTCCAGGGCAGCCGCAACTGGCCCTTCGGGGCGGCCCTGTCGACGATCCTGATGGCGGTGACGCTGCTGGCGCTGGTCACGATCGCCCGCCGCGCGGCACGGGAGGAGGCGTGATGGCCCTTCTTGACGCCCGCCACAAGGATATCCGCAACCTGCCGGGTTTCGGTCTGACCGCGACGCTGGCGGTGGCCCTGCTTTACGCCCCGATCCTGTTCCTGATGCTCTATTCCTTCAACGCGGGCCGGTCGATCAGCCGTTTGGACGGGCTGTCGCTGCGCTGGTATCAGGCTGTCGTCGCAAATCCGGAAATCCAGCGCGCCGCCCTGAACTCGCTGCTGCTCGCGCTGATCGCGGCGAGTCTTGCGACAGTGATGGCCACGGCGGCGGCGCTGGCGATGGTGCGGATGCGGGTCAGGCGGAAGGCCGGGGCCTATGCCGTCCTCAACTTCCCGCTGATGGTGCCCGAAATCGTCACCGCCATCGCCACGCTGATCTTCTTTTCTACCATCGGCCTTGGCCTTGGCTTCCCCGCGCTGGTGATCGCCCATACCACCTTCTGCATCCCCTTCGCCTACCTGCCCATCGCCGCGCGCCTGACCGCTATGGACCCCGAGCTTGAGGCCGCCGCAGCCGATCTTTACGCCCGGCCCTGGCGCCGCTTTGCCCTGATCACGCTGCCGCTCCTGTCGCCCGGAGTGGCCTCGGGCTGGCTTCTGGCCTTCATCGTCAGTCTCGACGACTTCATCATCTCGTCCATGCTCTCGGGCCCCGGATCGACCACCCTGCCGGTCCACATCTACTCGATGCTGCGCCTTGGCATCACGCCCGAGGTCAACGCGGTGTCAACGCTGATGGTCGCGGCCTCCACCCTTGTCGTCGTCGCTTCCGGCCTGATCGGCCGCCGCAAATCCTGAACCCGGAAAGGAAGACCCATGCGCACGCTTGCCTTGCTTCTGTTGACCGCCGCCCCGGCCTTTGCCGAAGGCGATCTCTATATCTACTCCTGGGGTGAATACACGCCTCCCGACATGGTGGCGAAGTTCGAGGCCGAGTTCGGCGTCAAGGTCCATATCGACAGCTATGACAGCATGGAGACGATGATCGCCAAGCTGCGCGCGGGCGGGGGTGGCTATGACATCATCGTGCCGGGCGATGCCACGATGCAGGTGCTGATCGCCGAAGGGATGGTCGAAAAGATCGACGTCTTTGCCATGCCGAACTTTGCCCATGTCGATGAGCGTTGGCGCGAAGTCTACTGGGACCCCAAGCGCGAATATTCCGCGCCCTGGGCCTGGGGCTCGACGGCCTTTGCCGTGGATACCAGTGTCGTGAAGGGGGATTACTCCTCGCTGGCCGTGCTGTTCGACCCGGCGGATGAGGTCAAGGGCCGCATCAACATGCTGCGCGACATGAACGACGTCATCAACATGGCCGAACGCTATCTGGGCGTGCCACGCTGTTCCGAGAACCCCGAAGACATGAAACGCGTGCTGGACCTGCTGGAGACCCAGAAGGACTGGGTCAAATCCTACGACAGCGAGACCAAGGAGGTCCTCGTCTCGGGCGAAGCGGTCGTGTCGATGAGCTGGAACGGCTATGCGATGCGGGCGCGGGACGAAAAACCCTCAATCGCCTATGTCTACCCGAAGGAGGGCTATACCGGCTGGATGGATAATCTGGCGGTGCCGAAAGGCGCGCCGAACCTTGAGACCGCGAAGGCCTTCATCAACTTTGCCATGGCGCCGGAAAACGCGGCGATGATCACCAACTACGCGCGCTATTCCAACGGCATCAAGGGGTCCGAGGCTTTCGTCGAACCCGCGCTTGCCGCCGCCCCGGAAATCACCCCGCCCGCCGATGCGCCGGCACCGGAATTCGTCCCGACCTGTTCGCCCGAGGCCACGGCCCTGATCGACAAGGTCTGGACCAAGCTGATGAACTGAAAGGACAATCCATGGCATTCGTGACACTGGCCGCTACCCAGATGGCCTGTTCCTGGGATCTGGACGACAACATCCAGAAGGCCGAAGAGCAGGTAACCGCCGCGGCGGAGGATGGCGCACAGATCATCCT
Source organism: Rhodobacterales bacterium (assembly GCA_017303485.1). Lineage (GTDB taxonomy): Bacteria > Pseudomonadota > Alphaproteobacteria > Rhodobacterales > Rhodobacteraceae > Tabrizicola. Next base: position 24,647 of record JAFLCY010000003.1, on the reverse strand, counting down.
GCTGCAGGAACTGTTCCAGACCCCCTATTTCTGCATCGAGAAGGACAGCGGCTTTCAGCAATATGCCAAGCCGCTGGCAGCCGATCGCGCTGTTCAGCACTTCGCGGCACTGGCGCGCAAGCTGGGGGTCGTGCTGCCGATCAGTTATTATGAGGCGGCGGGCAACACCTTCTTCAACTCGCTGGCGATGATCGACGCGGATGGGACAGTGCTGGGCAACTATCGCAAGACCCATATTCCGCATGCGACGGGCTATGAGGAGAAGTACTACTTCACCCCCGGCAACACCGGCTTCAAGGTGTTCGACACGCAGTTCGCGAAGGTCGGCTGCGGCATCTGCTGGGACCAGTGGTTCCCCGAAACCGCCCGTTCACTGGCCATTCTGGGCGCCGAAGTGCTGTTGTTTCCCACCGCCATCGGCTCGGAACCCGGCCAGCCCGATTTCGACAGCGCCGGCCACTGGCAGCGCACGATGCAGGGCCATGCGGCGGCCAACATAGTGCCGGTGGTGGCGTCGAACCGCGTCGGGACTGAGCGGGGGCCGAAGCTGGAGATGACCTTTTACGGTTCGTCCTTCATCGCCGACCATACCGGCGCCAAACTGGCCGAGGCGAACCGGGTGGACGAGACCTATCTGACCGCAAGGATCGACCTGGATGCGACGCGAGAATACCGCCAAAGCTGGGGCATCTGGCGCGACCGGCGGCCCGAGGCTTATGGGCTGATCAGCCAGCACGACGCAGCATGAATCTGTGGGGCGGCCCCGCCGCCCCTATCCGCACTGCTCCACAGCGCTGCATTCCAGCCCCAGTTCCACCATCAGCTCCGCAATTTCCGGGGGCTGGGCGTGCTGAATGGTGGTCGAACACAGATAGGCCAGATGGTCGTCCAGATAGCTGGCCATCGGTGCGCGCCAGTCAGGGGACGTGTCGACCATCTGCTCTGCCGTGTACAGCAGGTACTCGGCATAGGCTTCATAGGCCGACTTCTGGTTTGGATCGGTGATCGCGCAATAATCGGCATTCGCCAGTTCAGGCTTCTGGACCGACAGGTTCAGGAACTCGCGATAGATTTCGCGGGCGGTCTGGTCGCGCTGGATGCGGTCTGCCTGCGCCCCCTGATAAGGGATCACGATAACCGCGGTCACGGCGGCAAAGGCGGTGGCAAGCGCCCCGACCGCCTGCAGGGGTTCGGCATTCCGGATCAGCCAGTCACGCAAGATCACACCTTGGGTTGTTCATGGGTGGCGCAATGGATGCCTCCACCCACTTCGCCCACCGGATCGACGTTCAGCATGACGATTTCGCGGCCCGGGTAAAGATCGGCGAGAATTTCGGCCGCCTCGGCATCGGCCGCCTTGTCCCCGAACTCGGCCGCGATCACCGCGCCGTTGCAGACATAATAGTTGACGTAGGAGGATACGAAATCCGGGCTGTCGACGCGGAGGTCATAGGGTTCCGGCAGGATCACGAGGTCCAGCTTGCGCCCCTCGGCGTCGGTCGCAGCGGCCAGGATGTCATGCGTCTCGAAGGCCGAGACCGACCAGGGATCCTCGGGGTCCGGTTCCTCGCCCATCTGGATGACGATCTGGCCGGGCTTCACGAAGCGGGCCAGCGCGTCGATGTGATAGTCGGTGATATCCGCCCCGATGATCCCGGGCGCCCAGATCATCTTCTCGGCTCCCATGGTTTCCAGCAGCATCGCCGTGATCTCGGCCTTTGACCCCTTGTTGCGGTTGGGGTTGATGAAGGTGCTTTCATGGGCAATCAGCGTGCCGTGGCCGTCGGTCTCGACACCCCCCGCCTCGCCCACCAGACCCGCGTCAAAGACCGGCAGGCCAAGGCGCCCGGCGACCAGAGCGGCGATCTTGCCGTCATTGGCATGCACCTGCTTGCCCCCCCAGCCGTTGAAGTTGAACTGGGTCACCGCCAGCCCGCCCTTGCCGTCGATCACGAAGGACGGCCCGGAATCGCGGCACCAGAGGTCATCGGTCGGGATGTCCCACAGCTCCACCGCGCCGGAGACCAGCTTCCGGATCGCCTTGTGATGCTCGGCGGCGGCCATCAGGACGACCGGCTCGAACTCGGCAATCGTGCTGGCAAGGTCGGCGATGGTCGCCTGCAGGTCATACAGGAAATCGGCGTCGTCATGCACTGCCGGGTTCACCGGCCATTGCATGAAGGTACGTTCGTGCGGGTCGGTTTCCTCCGGGTACCAGAAGCCCGAGGCGCGGGCGCCCCCCGCAAAGGCCCCGCGCGGCAGCAGGGACAGGCCACCGGCAGCGGCGGCAGAGCGGAAGAGGGAACGGCGGGTCATCATCCGGGGAACCTTTACGACAACAAGGGCAAGTGGATCAGCGGGTCATCGGCGCAATTCTGCGGAGCTGCGGACAGGGCGGCAAGGAAAAGCAGGAACAGTTCAGCCGATGAGGCCAGGCCAAGCTTGGTATGGATGCGCTTGCGGAACACTTTCACGGTTTCCGGGCTGTTGCCCAGCCTCCGGGCGATGACCTTGCTGGAATGGCCCTGCAGGATCAGTCGCGCCACCTCTGCCTCGCGGTCGGAGAGGCGGGAGGCGCCGAACTGGCCCAAAGCCGTTTCGATATGGGCGGCCAGCGCGCCCTTTCCCGGGGCGAAGGCAAAGGGCGGCAGCGCGGTCATGCCGGCTCCTGCTGGGTGATGCAGTGGATGCCGCCGCCGCCAAGGCAGATGTTCGGGATATGGACGCCCCGGATGCTGTAGGTCGGGAACAGGTTCTGGAAGATGTCCCGCGCAACCGCATCGTTCGGGGTGCCGTATTCCGGCATGATCACCCCGCCGTTCACGAAATAGCAGTTGACGTAGGACCGGCAGAACTTCTCGCCGATGATGCAGCTTTCCTCGGCCTCGGGGATGGTCACCATGCGGATCGGGCGGCCCTTGGCATCGGTCTGACCGGCCAGCGCGTCGATATTGGCCTGCTTGATGTGGCGCCAGGGGTCGGACGGGTCATCCGCGCCTTCGATCAGCACCACGCCGGGGGCGACGAAAACCGCTATGCCATCGACATGGCCATCGGTCTCCGTCTCGTCCGCGTTGCCGGGCAGCCAGATCACCTTGTCGCCGCCAAGGGTTTCCAGAAGCTCTCGCGTAACCTCATCGCGGCTCCATGTCGGGTTGCGGTTGGGGTTCAGGAAGCAGGTTTCCGTGGTGATGATCGTGCCCTCTCCATCCACCGTCACCCCGCCGCCTTCGGCCAGAAGCGGAGACTTGAAGACCGGCATTCCCTCACGGGCCGCCACCGCCGCGCCAAAATCCGCGTCCTTGTCGAAGGGCTGGTACTTGTGCCCCCAGGCCGAGAAGGTGAACAGGCTCGCCGCCTTGTTCCCCTTGGCGTCCAGCACGAAATTCGGCCCGGCATCCCGCGCCCAGCTGTCGTCGATCGGCACCTCGAAAAGCTCGATCCCGCTGCCCAGCATTGCCCGTGCCTCAGCTGCATCCTCGGGGCGCACGGCCATGCAGAGCGGCTCGAACTCGGCAATCGCCTGTGCGACCTTCACATAATCGGCCTTGGTCGCCGCCATGTCCGGCCAGACTTCGGCGCGGGTGGGCCACATCATCCAGGTCCGCTTGTGGGGCGCGTATTCGGCAGGCATCCGGAAGCCCAGGGATTTCGGGCTGGCGGCAAAGCGGGCGGGGTCGTGGCGGGTCATTGGGTCCTCGCAGGAAAATGGCTGGACCGCAGAGTATAATGAGCAGTACCATGGTCAAAACGCCGAATTCTGATCCATTCAATCGAAATTACTCATGAGCGCCTACCGAAGCCTGCCACCGCTTTCCACCCTGATCGGGTTCGAGGCTGCTGCCCGGCTCCAGAGCTTTTCCCGTGCGGCGGAAGAGCTGCACATCACCCAATCCGCGATCAGCCATCAGGTCCGCGTGCTGGAGGAGCATCTGGGCCAGCCCCTCTTTCGCCGCATCGGACGGCGGATCGAACTGGTCGATGCCGGGCGCGACTTCCTGATCACCGCCCGCACCGCACTGGAGGAGGTGCGTCACGGGGTCAGGCGGCTGAACGCCTATTCCAAGCCCGGCTCGGTGATCGTGATGATGCCGGGCGCACTGGCGACAGGTTGGTTCATCCCACGCCTCGCCTCGCTTCGGGCATCCCATCCCTGGGTCGACCCCTGGGTTCACACCAGCGATGACTCCCATGTCCCCGAGGAGGCCGAGATCGACATTGTCCTTGGTCCTGTCCCCTGGGCCGACCCGGGCGCAGAATCGGTGGTTCTAGCCGAGGATCGCCAGATTCCGCTCTGCGCGCCCTCGCTTGCCGCGACCTTGCCCGATCTGACCGATGCGCAGCGTCTGGACGACGCGCCCTTGCTGCATGACGAAACGCTGAACGACTGGCAGTCCTGGTTTTCCGAAGCCGGTTCCGCCCGGACCGAGTTCGCCAGGGGCTACAACTTTTCCGACACCGGGCAGATGTTGCAGGCAGCAATTCTGGGCCTTGGGGTCTGTCTGGCATCCGAACGTCTGGCGCATCAGCATCTTGCCGAGGGCCGGCTGGTCAGGCCGGTCGCCAAGGCACTCGGGCGCCGGTCGCTTCTCTTTGCCTCTGCCTGGACGCGAAACCTGAGCCGCCCTCCGGTTGCCGCACTTTGGACCTGGATCGAGCAGGAGAGCCGGACACCTCTGGCCGAATGACCGCAATCTGATTCCGCCTTGCACGGTCCGTGCCGAACGTTTACATGCACCCCGGCGTAGCCCCAATAGCTCAGCTGGTAGAGCAATCGCTTCGTAAGCGATGGGTCGGCGGTTCAAGTCCGTCTTGGGGCACCACGCATCTCTCCCGCAACTCCGTGACGGTGATCCGAACGCCGGCGTAGCGTCGCTGTCTGCCTGGCTGCTCCCGCAGCCTTCCCTGCGCGGGCCTTTGGCAGCGCCCTTCGGCAGTGAGCAACCCTAGTTTGCCCGCCGGGCGATCTCGTCCAGGGGAAGCCGTTCTTCTTCCGGCTCTGGCTCCGGCTCTGGGCGGGCTTCCATGAGAGGCAGAAGCTCGGCCAGCGCGGGCGAGGTGCTGGTGGCTGGCGGGGTCTTCCAGGACAGGGTGTCGAAGCTGCCGCAGTTGTCGCAGACCGGTTGCCAGCCATCGTGGATCGCGTGACACTTGTCGCAGACCCATTGCGGTCCACGCGGCGCAGCTATAGCGCGAGCGACTAGATCGCGCACGACAGTATCTTCGGCCCCCTCTCCCCGTGCGATTGCGGCAAGGATCGCCAGCGACCGCTGCGTCGGTGCGCGGGTGGCGACGTCGTCCAGCGCGCGGCGGGCGGCGGGAAAATCTTCTGTCGCGACAAGAAGTTCGGCCAGCAGCATCTTCGATTCGTCGTTGTCCGGGCGGGCATTGATAAGGGTACGAAAGCGCTTCAGCCGTTCTGGCGCGCCCTCGTCCGGCTCGATCTCGGCGAAGGCGGCGGCGAGGTCGGGATGGGGCAGAACTTCCCAGGCCTTCTTCAGCACGCGGGTCGCGTTCTTCCGGTCACCCTTCGCGATATAGCCCCGGGCCGCCATTGCAGCCGCCGGAATCAGGTCGGGTGACAGCTTGTTCGCCTCGATGGCCGCTTCGCGCGCCTCGATGCTGGCGTCATCGTCGATCACCGTGCGGGCCTGTTGCAGCGCCAGCACCGCATCGCGGCGGCGGTAGACGTCCTTGGGCAGCGTCCCGGCCTTCAGCTTTGCGCCGAGGGTCGTGCGCGCGCCGGACCAGTCACCCGCGTCGGATTGCAGCTTCAGCAGCACATCCTGCGTTTCCGCATGTTTCGGCCGAAGTTCGAAGGCCTTTTCCGCCAGCTTCAGCGCCACCTCGCGGTCGCCCGCGGCCAGTTTCTGCTGCAAGAGGCCGCGCACACCGACAAAGCGGGTGGCATCATCTTTCAACAGGGTCTTGTAGGCCTCGGCCGCACGCTTGTGGTCACCTGCGGCTTCGGCGGCCTGAGCGACCAGAAGCGTGGTCAGTTCCGGCTTTCCGAGCAAACGCTCGGCATTCTGCGCACGACTCAGGGCCAGCCGCGGCTCGCCCGAGGCCAGCGCCATCATCCCTTCGGATAGCGCCTTGTAGCCTTTCCGTTCACGATTGCGGTCGAAGTACCGGGAAATGGCCGTTTCGTCGCCATTCAGGAAACGGAAGGTCGCCAGAAGCAGGCCCAGAATCCTCAGCGCCAGCCAAACCGCAACAAACAGCAACAGGCCCAGGACGACTGCCTGCACCGGGCCGATGGTGAATTCCCACCCCGCGAAAATCAGGCGCATCTCCCCGCCGGTTTCGGACAGAAGGCCGGCCGCAACGGCAAGGGCGGCGATCAGGACGACGAACAGGATAACCTTTGTCAGGGACCAGAGCATCATTCCCCCCGTGCCGCAGAAAGCGCGGTTTCGGCTGCAAGATGGGCCCGGGCCAGGTCGGTCCAGGCCTGCAACGGGGCCTTGATCACCGGATCGAGCGGATCGATTTCCGCCAGCGCATCGGCAACGCGGCCTTCCCCCAGTGCAAATTCGGCGCGGGACAGAACGGCGTCCGGTTCGCTGCCTTCGCGCGGGGTCACCGAGCGGGCGCCCGTCTGCGCGGCAAGAAAATCGACAAGGCGGTCGGACCAGCCGTCCTGCGGGCTGATGTCGCGGGCAACGCGCAGGGCTTCGCGCGCCGCATCCGGAAAGGCAGCCTGCAAACCGGCAAGGGTCGGCACGCCGGATCCGGCCGAACCTCCCAGCGCAGCGGACAACGCGGTGTCATTCAGGGCCGTCAGCTCGGCCGCAAAGGGTTGCCCGGACCGGATGGCAACCGTGAGCGCATCAATCGCCTTGGCGCGGGTAGCGGCGGTCGTTGCCGCCTCGGCCTCGCTTGCACGGGCGGTTGCGGCCGATTCGGCTTCGGTCAGACGCGCCAGGGCTTCATCCAGCTTCTGTTGCAGCGCGGGATCGGTCCCTCCGCCGGGCGCGCTCGCCACGCGCTCCTCCAGACCCACAATCCGGGCGGTCAGAGCGGCGGTGGAGGCATTGCCATCCGCGGGAATCGCTTCGATAGCGGCAAGGCGCTGGTCAAGCGCGTCCAGCCGCGAGAGGTCCGGCATCGCCGGGGCGGTCTCCAGCGTCGCGAGGCGACCGGACAGGGCCTGCACCTCGCCAGCCAGTTTGTCCTGTGCCGCCGTCTGTCCGGCCCGAAGGGTCCCGAGTTCGGCAGTGAGGGCGGCAATTTCGGCGGAAGAGGCGGTCGCCTGCAGGCCCAACAGATTGAAATGTGACAGCGCAAATCCACCGATGGCGGCCAGCGCGCCGCCAAGGAGAGGTCCCAGAACCCCCGGGCGACGGGCTGAAGGTGGCTGCAGAGGCGGCTCCACCGCAAGCTCCGCCTCGACCGCAGGCTGGGGCGGCGTGACTGGCTCCGGATCAACCTCGGCCACGAAGGGTTCCGTAGTAGCGGTCTCAGGCTGGAGGGTCTCAGGCTGAGGGTCCTTGCGTCTGGTCATGCTGCGGCCCTTTCCGTCCTCTGTCCAACCTAAGCATTCAGCGCCTTAAGGTTCAAGGCGCTGACAGGCCGGCAAGCAAGCTTTCGACCGCGTCCAACATGCCTGAGGCATCGGGATGGCGGGCGATGGCAAGCGATGCGGCCGGGATGTCTTCCCCCGCCTCGGCGACGGCCTGGCTCATCGCCGCGATGTGCAGGTTGGCCCGCGAATCCGCTGGCATTGCGGCCCGCAAAAGGCGTGCCGTGCGGGGCGAGAAGAGGGGCACCAGGATCGGTCCGGGTGCTTGCAAAAGGTCGAGAGCCTCGGGTGTCAGCGGCTGGGCGTCCTGGGCATATACAATTGCAACATCGGCGTAGATACAAAAGGAATGTAATCTTTCCAATATATTACCATGCGTATCTACGCCACGTAGATACAGGATCCTGCCATTCGGCGGCTCCTCCCGAATGGCGTTTTCCAGTGCCTGGACATCGCCGTCGGCTGATCTCGCCTGAAACCCGGCTGCGGTGGCGACCATCGCGGTCTTGCGGCCGACACACCAGGCCAGGCGCGGCAGCGCTATGCCAAGGCGACGCGCACCCTCAACCGCATGGGCAGAGGTAAAGAGCACCGCTGCGTAGTCCTGCGCAGGAATCTCCGGGGTCAGATAGCGCGGGGCGATCAGAGGGGTGATCACGGGCATTACCCTTGCGCCGAAGCGGGCCGTCAGGCTTGCCGCAAAAGCCTCGCCCTCGGCCCTGGGGCGGGTCAGAAGGGCCGGGATGGCTGGTGCGGATTGTCTCGCCATAGGCAAGGTGTTACCTGCCTTGAACCCTTCACGCAACGGCGGCCATGGACCGGACCCTTACCCTGCTTGGCATCGAATCGAGCTGCGACGACACGGCGGCGGCGGTGGTGCGCCTTGGGCAGGCGGGGCCGGAGATCCTGTCATCGCAGGTGCTGGGCCAGACCGCGCTGCATGAGGCCTTTGGCGGCGTGGTGCCCGAAATCGCCGCGCGGGCCCATGCCGAGCGGCTGGACGGGGTGGTTGAGGAGGCACTGGCGGAAGCGGGCGTCGCGCTGGAGCAGATCGACGGAATCGCGGTGACGGCGGGGCCGGGTCTGATCGGCGGCGTGCTGTCCGGCGTGATGCTGGCGCGGGGGCTGGCAGCGGCGCAGGGCCTGCCGCTGGTGCCGGTGAATCATCTGGCCGGCCATGCCCTGACGCCTCGCCTGACCGACGGAATTTCTTTTCCTTACATGATGTTGCTGGTTTCGGGCGGGCATTGCCAGTTCCTCTGGGTCGCCGGGGCGAACCGCTTCCGCAGGCTGGGCGGCACCATCGACGATGCCCCGGGCGAGGCCTTCGACAAGACGGCCAAGCTTCTGGGCCTGCCCCAGCCCGGGGGCCCCTCGGTCGAGGCGGAGGCGGCCCTCGGTGATGCCGGGCGGTTCCATTTTCCCCGGCCGCTCCTGGACCGTGAGGGTTGCGACATGTCCTTTTCGGGCCTGAAGACCGCGCTCTTGCGGGCGCGGGATGCGCTGGTGGCGGAAAAGGGCGGGATCACGGTGCAGGACCGGCGCGACCTTTGCGCGGGGTTTCAGGTGGCGGTGGCGGATGTGCTGGCGAAGAAGACGGCACGGGCGCTCGCGATGGCAGGCGAGCGGCCAACAGCACTGGCCGTGGCGGGGGGTGTGGCCGCAAACAAGGCCATTCGGGCCATGTTAGAGACTGTTTCCGCCGGCGCCGGGGTCCCATTCCTCGCCCCGCCCCTGCGGCTCTGCACAGACAATGCAGCGATGATTGCCTGGGCGGGGATCGAGCGGCTGCGGGCTGGTCTATCGTACACGACAGATTTTGTTGCCCGCCCTCGCTGGCCGCTGGATGAAACGGCGCCCGCCTTGCTGGGGTCGGGAAAGAAGGGGGCCAAGGCATGATCGGCATCGCCGGTGCTGGGGCATTCGGGACGGCTTTGGCTGTCGCGTTCGCCAGGGGAGGCCGGGAGGTCCGTCTCTGGGCGCGGGACGGCGAACAGGTGCGGCTGATGCGCGAAACGCGGCGCAACGATCCCCTGCTGCCGGGGGTGCCTCTGCCAGAAAACGTCTCTATTCACGCGGAAATCGGGGAAATCAGGCACGGACAGGCGTTGCTGCTTGCGATGCCGATGCAGGCCCTTGGCGCGGCTCTGGACGGTTGGCGGCAGATCGACGACCGGCAACCGCTGGTCGCCTGCTGCAAGGGCGTGGACCTGACGACACTGCGCGGGCCGGTGGCGGTGATCCTGGATCGCCGGCCCGAGGCGCAGGCGGCCATCCTGACCGGACCAAGCTTTGCGGCCGACATCGCACACGGATTGCCGACCGCGCTGACGCTGGCGACGCAAGGAGACGGCGAGACGCTGCAGGAACTGCTCTCCACCCCCACCCTCAGGCTGTACCGGACCGACGATGTGATCGGGGCGGAGCTTGGCGGGGCGCTGAAGAACGTCATTGCCATCGCCGCCGGCACGGTGATCGGCGCCGGCCTTGGCGACAGCGCCCGGGCCGCGCTGATGACCCGGGGCTACGCCGAGATGGTGCGTCTGGCCGAGGCGCTGGGCGCACGGGCCGAGACACTTGCCGGGCTCTCCGGCTTTGGCGATCTGGTGCTGACCTGCACCTCGGCCCAGTCGCGAAACTTCCGCTTCGGCCATGCCTTGGGAAAGGGCGAGGCGTTCGACCCCAAGGTCACGGTCGAAGGTGTCGCGACCGCCCGTGCGGTGGTGAAGCTGGCACAAGGGATGCGGATCGAGATGCCGGTGACGGCAATGGTCAATGCCCTTGCCCTTGGACATATCGCGCTGAATGATGCCATCGGGCAGCTGATGAGCCGCCCCCTGAAACAGGAATGACCATGCGTTACGCTTTGATCTGTCTCGATAAACCCAACGCGCTGCAAACCCGGGTGGAAAATCGCAGCGCCCATCTGGCGTATATACAGGAGACCGGCGTGGTCGAGCAGGCTGGCCCCTTCATCGACGCGGCAGGGCAGATGTGCGGCAGCCTGCTGGTCCTTGGGGTTGGCTCCAAGGCTGAGGCCGAGGCCTGGGCGGCCTCGGACCCCTATGCCAAGGCGGGGCTGTTCCAGTCGGTGATGATCCAGGAATGGAAGCGGGTGATCGGATGAACCACTGGCTGTTCAAGTCGGAACCGGATGTCTGGGGTTGGGACCATCAGGTCGCCAAGGGCGATCAGGGCGAGGAATGGCACGGGGTGCGCAACTATCAGGCGCGCAACAACATGCGGGCGATGAAGATCGGCGACCGGGGGTTCTTCTACCACTCAAACGTCGGCAAGGAAGTGGTTGGGATCGTTGAGGTCTGCAAGGAAAGCAGCCCCGACAGCACCACCGACGACCCGCGCTGGGACTGCGTCTGGATCAAGGCGGTCAAACCCCTGAAACGGGCGATCAGCCTGGAGGAGTGCAAGGTCACGCCCGGGCTGGAGCAGATGGTGCTGGTGAACAACACGCGGCTTTCGGTGCAGCCGGTCAGCCCTGCGGAATGGGCGGTGATCTGTCGCTTGGGCGGCGTCGAACCCTGAGGCTTGCGCTGCGGGTGGCGTGCTGTATTCCTTTTGTCGACAGGCGGAGACAGCATGACCGAGGCGGAAGACCAGCAGGAACGCAAACGCGGCACCGGGGCGCGGTTCGTCTACGACACGCTGCGGGACGAGATCCTGAACCTCGTCCTGCAACCCGGTGAACCGATTGACGAAATCAGCCTGGCCGAGCGGCTGTCGATGTCCCGCACGCCGATCCGCGAGGCGCTGGTTCGGCTGGCGGGCGACGGGTTGGTCACGCTGTTGCCCAACCGCTCAACCGTAGTCTCGCAGATCGACTTCCCGAACCTGCATCATTTCTTCGACGCTCTGACTCTGATGTATCGCGTCACCACACGGCTGGCCGCGCAGTTCCACGACGCCGGTGATCTGGCGGCGATCCGGGCCCGGCAGGCCGCCTTCTCAGAGACGGTTCTGGCTGGCGACACCGCGGGGATGATCCAGTTGAATCGCGATTTCCACGCCGCCATTGCCGAGGCTGGGCGGAACCCCTACTACCTGCAACTCTTCGTCCGTCTGCTTGACGAGGGGCGACGCATCCTGCGGCTGTACTACTATCCGACCTTCGAGCCCAGCCTGCCACATCCGTATATACAGGAGCATGAGGCATTGATCGCCGCGATTGCTGCCCGGGATGTAGATACATGCGACCGTCTGGCCAAGGATCACGCCGACAAGATCGTCCGGCAGATCCAGCAGATGATGGCCCGCGACCTGCGGCAAGACATCGAGATCTAGCCAGAGGTTCGTTCCGGCACCTTGAAATCGCGCGGGAAAATCTTGTCGACAAATAAAATGCAAAGTCTATGCTGACGTCATCACCACTTGGAATCGGCCGCCACAGGAGGAAGGCAACATGAAATCGGAAATCTTCTCGGGCACGATCCCGGCCCTGATGACCCCCTGCAAGGCTGACCGCAGCCCGGATTTCGACACTCTGGTCGCCAAGGCGAAAGAGCTTGTGGCCCTTGGCATGTCGGCTGTCGTCTATTGCGGATCGATGGGTGACTGGCCGCTTCTGACGACCGAACAGCGGATGGAAGGGGTGGAGCGACTGGTCAAGGCGGGGATCAAGGTCGTCGTCGGCACCGGGGCTGTAAATACATCCACCGCCGCTGCCATTGCTGCCCATGCCCAGAAAGTCGGCGCGCATGGGCTGATGGTGATCCCCCGGCTTCTCTCGCGCGGGACCGTGGTCGCGGCGCAGCGGGCGCATTTCAAGGCCGTGCTGTCGGCGGCGCCGAATCTGCCCGCGGTAATCTACAACAGTCCCTATTATGGCTATTCCACCAAGGCTGACCTCTTCTTCCAGATCCGGGCGGAGCATCCGAACCTGGTCGGCTTCAAGGAATTCGGCGGCTATGCCGACCTGTCCTATGCCGCCGAAGCGATCACGGGCATGAGCGCGGACCTGAAGCTGATGATCGGTGTCGATACAGCGGTCTACCACGGCTACGTCAACTGCAACGCAGATGGTGCGATCACCGGGATCGGCAACGTCCTCCCGCGTGAGGTGCTGCATCTGGTCTCGCTCTGCCGGGCCGCGCAGAAGGGCGATGCCGAGGCGCGGCGGCTGGCCTATGAGCTGGACCAGGCGATGCAGGTCCTGTCGGAAGTTGACGCGGGTCCGGATTTGGTCTTGTTCTTCAAGCACATGATGGTGCTGCGCGGTGAGGCAGCCTATACCCACCACTTCAACGAGGGCGACGCGTTGTCGGCCAGCCAAAAGGGCTTCATCGAGGCGCAGTTGCGTATGTTCGACGCCTGGTACGCCGATTGGGCCAAGCAACCGGAGGCTCGGAAATACGCCGCCTGAGATGACCGAAGTCATCGTCATCGGGGCTGGAGTCATCGGACTTTCGGTCGCGCTCATGGCGCAATCCCGGGGGCTTTCGGTCACGGTCGTCGACCGCGAGGGCCCGGCCGCCGGGGCCTCGGCCGGGAATGCCGGGGCCTTTGCGTTCACCGACATCCTGCCCCTGGCTTCACCCGGAATCCTGAGGAAGGCACCGAAATGGTTGCTGGATCCCTTGGGGCCGCTCTCCATTCCGCCCGCCTATGCGGTGCAGATCGCGCCCTGGCTCTACCGCTTCTGGCGCGCCTGTTCGCCGCGCGCCGTCGCAGCCTCGACCACGGCGCAGACAACTCTGATGGACCTTTCCCGGGCCGAGTTAGAGCCATTTCTCAGCGCGACCGGAACGCTGGGGATGTTGCGGAATGACGGCAATCTCCAGGTCTATGAAGGCGAGGCGGAACTGAAAGCTTCGCTGCCGGGCTGGGCCGCGCGGGAGGCGCACGGGATCGAGTTCCGCCACATGACGGCGGCGGAGATGGCGGTGGTGCAACCCGGCCTCGCGCCGCGCTTCACGCATGGAACCTTCACCCCGGGCTGGTTCTCCATCGCCGACCCCAAGGACTACGTGCTGGCCCTGGCCGACAGGTTCCGGGAACAGGGCGGCACGATCCTGCAAGCCGAAATTGCCGGGCTGGACCCCAAGGACGGCAACATGCATCTGCGCACGTCAGGCGAGGCACTGGTGGCCGACAAGATTGTCGTGGCGGCAGGTGCCTTCTCGCGCGGTCTGGTTGCCTCGCTGGGAGAGCGCATCCCGCTGGAGACGGAACGCGGCTACAACACCACCCTCCCTATCGGTGCGCTGGACCTGCGGTGTCAGATCACCTTCGGCGGCCACGGCTTCGTCGTCTCGCGGCTGTCGAGCGGCATCCGGGTGGGCGGCGCGGTGGAGCTTGGCGGGCTGAACCTGCCGCCCAACTACAAGCGTTCCGAGGCCATGTTGCAGAAAGCAAAGGCTTTTCTTCCGGGACTGAAGACCGTGGGTGGGGTACAGTGGATGGGTTTCCGTCCCTCGCTGCCCGACAGCCTGCCCGCCATAGGGCATTCGCGCGTGTCATCACAGATTGTATATGCATTCGGGCACGGCCATCTCGGCCTGACCCAAAGCGCCGGGACCGCGCGGCTGGTGGCCGACCTTCTGACTGACCGGAAACCTCCGATTGATCTGACCCCCTTCAACCCGCACAGGTTCTGATATGGCCGTATATACATTCTCCTGCCTCGACGGGCATACCTGCGGCAATCCGGTCCGGCTGGTCTCGGGCGGCGGACCCCGCTTGCAGGGGGCGACGATGCTGGAAAGGCGCGCGCATTTTCTCAAGGATTACGACTGGATACGGACCGGACTTATGTTCGAGCCGCGCGGTCACGACATGATGTCGGGCTCGATCCTCTACCCCCCGACGCGGGAGGATTGCGATGTGGGTGTGCTGTTCATCGAGACCTCCGGCTGCCTGCCGATGTGCGGCCATGGGTTGATCGGGACGGTGACGATGGGGTTGGAGAATGGGCTGATAACTCCCCGCGAGCCGGGGCGGTTGGCGGTGGATGCTCCTGCGGGGAAGGTGGAGGTTTCGTATATACAGGACAGTCGGTTTGTCGAGGAAGTGCGGCTGACCAACGTGCCGGGTTTCCTTTATTCTGAGGGGCTTACAGCGGAAGTTGAAGGATTGGGCGATGTCGTGGTGGACGTGGCCTATGGTGGCAACTTCTATGCGATTGTCGAGCCGCAGAAGGTGTTCCGCGATATGGCGGACCATACGGCGGGGGAGCTGGTGGGGTGGTCGCCAAAGCTGCGGGCGGCGCTGAATGCGAAGTACGAGTTCGTGCATCCGGAGCATCCGGCGATCCAGGGGCTGAGCCATATCCTGTGGACGGGGAAGCCGACGGTGCCGGGGGCTCATGCCCGTAACGCCGTGTTTTATGGGGAAAAAGCGATTGACCGGAGCCCCTGCGGAACGGGAACCTCGGCCCGGATGGCGCAGCTGGCGGCGAAGGGGAAGCTGAAGATCGGCGACGAGTTCCACCATGAGAGCATCATCGGGTCGATCTTCAAGGGGCGGGTCGAGGCGGCGGTGACGGTGGCGGGGCGGGAGGCGATTGTGCCTTCGGTCGCCGGGTGGGCGCGGCAGACGGGGATCAACACGATCTTCATCGACGACCGCGACCCGTTTGCGCATGGGTTTGTGGTGAAGTAGCCGCTGTTCCGGCGTTCGGTGTGTTAGATCAAGGGGTTGGCTGTAGATACGGCGTCTTCTTTCCGTCTACTACGCATATACGTTCCATGCATACGCGCGTATGCGCGGGGGGCAGTTAACCATTGGTCGCGAATCGGGGTTGGCCGGGTGCCCCTAACCCCCGGCCCCGGAGGTTGGATGCCTCCGGCGGGGATATTTGTAGACAGATGAAGGCGCGGTTGGGAGGAAGCGTCAGCCCTTCGCCGAGAAGTAGTCCGCGATCGTTTTCGCCATCGCCTCGGAAATCCCGTCCACCGCTTGCAAATCCGCAACCCCAGCCCTCGCCACCGCCTTGGCGCTGCCGAAGTGTTGCAGGAGGGCGCGTTTGCGGGTGGCTCCGATGCCGGGGATGTCGTCGAGGGGGGTCAGGCTGACGGCCTTGGCGCGTTTGGCGCGGTGGGCGCCGATGGCCCAGCGGTGGGCTTCGTCGCGCAGGCGCTGGATGAAGTAGAGGACGGGGTCGTTCCTTTGCAGCGCGAAGGGGCGTTCGCCGGGGCGGTGGAATTCCTCCTTGCCCGCGTCGCGGTCGATGCCTTTGGCGACGCCGACCATCGGGATGTCCTCGACGCCGAGTTCGGACATGATCTCGGCCACGGCTGACACCTGCCCTGCCCCGCCGTCGATCAGGAGGAGGTCGGGCCACATGTCGGTCTTGCGGTCGGGGTCTTCCTTGAGAAGGCGCTCGAACCGGCGAGTCAGGACTTCCTTCATCATGCCGAAGTCGTCGGAGTTGGCCCCGGCCTCGGACCGGATGTTGAACTTGCGGTACTGGCTTTTCAGGAAGCCTTCCGGCCCCGCCACGATCATCCCGCCAACGGCGTTGGTCCCCTGGATGTGGGAGTTGTCGTAGACCTCGATCCGCTGGGGCGGGGCGTCAAGATCGAAAGCCTCTGCCAGCCCGTGGAGAAGCTTGTTCTGCGTGGTGGACTCGGCCATGCGGCGGGCGAGGCTTTCGCGAGCGTTTCGGATCGCGTTTTCCACCAGTTCCGCCTTTTCGCCGCGCTGAGGGACGGCGAGTTCTACCTTGCGGCCGGCACGGGCGGTCAGGGCCTCGGTCACGAGATCCGGGTTGTCGACGGGGTGGGAGAGGAGGATCAGGCGGGGCGGGTCCTTGTCGTCGTAGAACTGGGTGAGGAAGGCCTCCAGGATCTCGGGCTCCTCGGCCCCCGCGCCGGTCTTGGGGTAGAAGTCGCGGTTGCCCCAGCTTTGGTTGGCGCGGATGAAGAAGACCTGCACGCAGGCCTGCCCGTGTTCGAGGTGGAGGGCGACGACATCCGCCTCGGTCACGCCCTGCGGGTTGATGCCTTGCGACTGCTGCACCTGGGTCAGCGCCTTGATCCGGTCGCGGAGGGCGGCGGCGCGTTCGAACTCCATGGCTTCGGAGGCTTCGGCCATGTGTCTGGCGAGGTCGGCCTGCACGGAGGTGGTCTTGCCCTCCAGAAAACGCGAGGCGTCGGCGACCAGTTCGCCGTAACCTTCGGCGCTGATCTTGCCGACGCAGGGCGCAGAGCAGCGCTTGATCTGGTATTGCAGGCAAGGGCGGGTGCGGCTTTCGAACATCGAGTCCGAGCAGTTGCGGAGGAGGAAGACCTTCTGCAGCTGGTTCAGCGTCCGGTTGACGGCACCGGCGCTGGCGAAGGGGCCGAAATAGGCGCCCTTCTCGGACTTCTTGCCGCGATGTTTCTTGATCTGCGGAAAGGGATGCTCGGCCGAGATCAGGATGTTCGGGAACGACTTGTCATCGCGCAACAATACGTTGTAGCGCGGCTTCAGCTGCTTGATCAGGTTCTGTTCAAGAAGCAGTGCCTCAAGTTCCGTCCGCGTGGTCAGGAACATCATTGACGCGGTTTCGTGGATCATCCGGGCGATACGGCCGGAATGGCCCGAGGGTCGCGCATAGTTGGTGACCCTCGCCTTCAGGTTGCGCGCCTTGCCGACGTAGAGAACCTCGGAGGCCGCGTTGAGCATCCGGTAGACGCCGGGCGAACCATCCAGCGTGCGGAGGTAGTCCTGGATCACCTCATGTCCGGTGCGGGGTTTGTCGTCCATGGTCTGCAACCTGTCGATTCTCGGTCTGGGCTGCCACCGAACGGGGTATGGTGGCAAGAGTAAAGCTGTCCACGGAATCTGGGGATAACTCTGCGGAGAAGATTTCGGGAGAGCGGATTTTCCCTTGTTTTCGGCCCGGTTCGTGAGGATGCCTAATTTTTAGGCAGAATAATAACTATTTGAATTTCAAGGAAAGATTTTCTTCTCTGGCGCATATCCTTGAAAACGCAAGTGAATCATGACTGGGTTGTGACAGGGGCGTGAGAAGTGGACAAGTTGACGCGGGGTCGCTTTGGAAGGCCTATTCCACGCCTAGAACGTCGGGCGTTTTCCAGCCGAGATGCTGGCCGCCATCCACGGCGATGAACTGGCCGGTGACGCCGGGGCTGTCGAGGTAAAAACCAAGCGCGGCGGTGATGTCGGCTGGGTTCGAGCCGCGGCCCAGCACGGTCGCGGCACGCTGGCGGGCGAAGTGTTCCGGCGACTGGCGGGACCCGATCAAGGTCGGGCCCGGGCCGATGGCATTGACGCGGATATGGGGGGCAAGGCCCTGAGCGGCGGTCTGGGTCAGCGCCCAGAGGCCCATCTTGGCGATGGTGTAGGTCGAGAACTCGGGCGTGAGCTTCAGGATGCGCTGGTCGATCATGTTCACGATCAGGCCCTGGGCGAGGGGTTCGCCTGCCGCATCGGTGAGGGCGGGCGGGCACTGACGGGCGAAGGCCTGCGTCAGGACATAGGGTGCGCGCAGGTTGGATTCGAGGTGGCGGTCCCAGCCCTGGCGGGTGGAGGTCTCGATCCGGTCGTATTCGAAGATCGAGGCGCTGTTCACAAGGACGGTCAGGGGGCCGAGAACGGCACTGGCGGCGGGGATCAGGGCCTGGACCTGGTCCTCGACCAGAAGATCGGCATGTAAGGCCTGGGCCTTGCGCCCCATCGTGCGGATTTCGGCGACAGTGGCCTCGGCCTCATCGGAGGAGGATGCGTAGTGAACGGCGACGTCATGGCCGCGGCCGGCCAGATACAGCGCCATCGCGCGCCCCAGCCGCTTGCCTGCCCCGGTTACCAATGCGGTCATTTCGCCCGTCCTTTGCAGTCACAGGTCTCGCGTCCGATCAGGTAGCGCCCGCAGCGGGGGCACCGGGGCGGACCCCGGCGCTTTTGCAGCACCTTTGGCAGGGCGGAGGGAAAGAGGGCGCGACCGATGAAGGCGATCACCGCGATGAAGCAGAGAAAGACGATGACGACCTTGACCATCATGCTAGAGCCCGTATCGCGCCCAGAGGGCCCGATCCTCGACTGCGCCAAGGGTTTCGTCGATGAGAGAAAGGCCAAGGCGCTGGAACAGGCTGCGCCTGCGGCCAAGGGGCAGAAGCCGGACCTTTTCGCCGTAAAGCTGTTTCAGCTTCGGGACCAGATGCGCGATGCCGTCGGTCAGGCCAAGGTCGACCGACTGCTGGCCGACCCAGATGTCGGCATTGAATAGGTCGGCGGTCTCGCTAAGCCGTTTGCCGCGGGAATGCTTCACATGGTCGATGAAGGCCTGATGGATCGGGGTCTGCAGGGCTTTCAGGCGGTCGATGTCCTCGGGCTTTTGCGGCAGGAACGGGTCGGCGAAGCTTTTCGATTTGCCGGCGGTGACGACGCGGCGCTCGACGCCTTGGCGGGCCATCAGTTCGGGGAAGCCGAAAGAGGCGAAGATGACGCCGATGGAGCCGACGATGGAACTGGGATCGACCCAGATGTCATCCGCCGCGCAGGCCAGCCAGTAGCCGCCCGAAGCCGCGACATCCTCGACGAAGGCATGGACAGGGATGGCCTTGTCGTCCGCAAGGCGGCGGATGCGGGCGGCGATGAGAGAGGACTGCACCGCCGAGCCGCCGGGAGAGTTGATCTGCAAGGCCACGGCGGCGGGTTTCAGCTTGAAGGCCTTTTCGACCAGCGGGGCCAGCGCCTCGTCGCTGAGGGCGCGGGTGCCGGTGCCGATGCTGCCGCTGAGGCGGATCACCGGGACGACGGGGGGCTTGGGCAGGAAGGGGATGAAACGGCGCATCAGGCAGAGGTAAGCCTGCAAGTGCCGACGAGCAAGGGCTTGCGGGCAGGGGTGGGCCGGGGCAGGGTTCCGGCATGATCGACAAGCTGGAGATGTTCATCGCGCTGGCCAAGGAACGGCACTTCGGCCGGGCGGCCGAGGCCTGCGGGGTGACGCAACCCTCGCTGTCCTCCGCGATCCGGCAGTTGGAGGATCAGCTGGGCGTACAGCTGGTGTTTCGGGGCAGTCGCTTTCAAGGTTTGACGCCCGAGGGGCAAAGGGTGCTAGACCGGGCGCTGGGCATCGTCGGCGACGTGCGGGCGCTGAAGGACGAGATGCGGGTCGTGCGCTCGGGCCTGTCGGGCAACCTGCGGATCGGGGTGATCCCGACGGCGCTGCCGATGGTGGCGGATCTGACCGGGCCTTTCACCCAGAAGCACCCCAATGTGCGGGTGTCGATCCTGTCGCGCACCAGCGTGGAGATCCTGACCGGGATCGAGGCGCTGGATCTGGAGGCGGGGATCACCTACCTGGACAACGAACCGCTGGGCCGGGTGGCGCAGGTGCCGCTTTATACCGAATTCTACCGTCTTCTGATCGCGCCGGGGTCGGAACTGTCCTCTCGGCGGCATGTCAGCTGGAACGAGCTTTCGCTTGTGCCGCTGTGTCTTCTGACCTCGGACATGCAGAACCGGCGGATCGTGAACCAGCATCTCGGCGAGGCCGGAGTGCCTGCCGCGCCGATGATCGAGTCGAACTCGACCATGGCGCTGGTAAGTCATGTGCTGACCGGACGCTGGGCCAGCGTGGTGCCGAAGAAGCTGGCCGATATGTTCGTGGCGGACGGGCGGTTGCATTCGATCCCGATCGTCGAGCCGGAGGCAGAGCATACCGTGGGCCTGATCGCCGCCCGGCGTGATCCGCAGACGCCGGTGTTGCAGGCGCTGGTGGATGAGGCTGTCCGGCTGTTTCGATAGATAACGCCTATCGTTCGACGGGATATCTACATTGAAACGCCTATCAATCCGCGTATACCGAAGCATGCCAGCCAGAGGTTGCCCGCATGCTTGATTCCCATATCCACTCCGACCGGATCGCCGAAATCCTTGAGGCCCATCTTGGGCTTGAGGGGCCGTTGCTGCCGATCCTCCACGCGATTCAGGAGGAGTTCGGCCATGTGCCCGAAAGCGTCATTCCGCAGATCGCGGCGGCGCTGACGATCACCAAGGCGGAAGTGCATGGGGTGATCAGTTTCTACCACGATTTCCGGGAAAAGCCTGCCGGGCGGCATGTGCTGAAGCTGTGCCGGGCCGAGGCTTGCCAGGCCGCTTTCGGCAACTCGGTTGCGGACCGCGCGAAGAAGAAGCTGGGCATCGACTGGCATGAGACCACGCCGGATGGCGCGGTGACGCTGGAGCCGGTGTTCTGCCTGGGCCTCTGCGCCTGCGGACCGGCGGCGATGGTGGATGGTCGGCTGGTGGGCATGCTGACCCCGAAGTCGGTCGAAAAGCTGATCGACGAGGTGAAGAAATGAAGGTCTGGCTTCCGCTTGACAGTTTCGCCCTGGCGATGGGCGGCGAAGAGGTGGTCGCGGCGATCCTGGTCGAGGCCAAGGCGCGTGGGGTCGAGGTTGCCCTGACCCGCAACGGCAGCCGCGGCATGGCCTGGCTGGAACCGCTGGCCGAGGTGGAGGTGAATGGCGTCCGGCACGGCTTCGGGCCGATGACGGTTGCCGATGTGCCGGGCCTGTTCGGCGATCTGGCCGCGCATCCCAAGGCGCTGGGCCCGGTCGAGGAGCTGGACTGGATGAAGGGCCAGACCCGGCTGACCTTTGCGCGTTGCGGCATCATCGACCCGCTGTCGCTGGCGGAATACCGGGCGCATGGCGGGCTGGTGGGGCTGGATCGCGCCAAGGGCATGACCATGCCGCAGATCGTGGCCGAAGTGACCGAGAGCGGGTTGCGCGGCCGGGGTGGCGCGGGCTTCCCGACCGGGATCAAGTGGAAGACGGTCAGCGAGGCGAAGGCGGACCGCAAGTATATCGTCTGCAACGCCGACGAGGGCGACAGCGCCACCTTTGCCGACCGGATGCTGATGGAGGGCGACCCCTTCACCCTGATCGAAGGCATGGCGATTGCGGGCCTCGCCTGCGGGGCGACCAAGGGTTTCGTCTATATCCGCAGCGAATATCCGGTGGCGATCCGGGTGATGCGCGACGCGGTAGGGATCGCACGGGCCGAAGGCGTGCTCGGCGCAGCCTTCGACATGGAAATCCGTGTCGGCGCCGGGGCCTATGTCTGCGGCGAGGAAACGTCGCTGCTGAACTCGCTGGAAGGCAAGCGCGGGATCGTGCGGGCCAAGCCGCCGCTGCCGGCGCTGGAAGGCTTCATGGGCAAGCCGACGGTGGTGAACAACGTCATCTCGCTGGCCTCGGTGCCGGTGATCCTGGCCAAGGGGGCGGCGTTCTACAAGGACTTCGGCCTTGGGCGCAGCCGTGGCACGATCCCGCTGCAGATCGCCGGGAACGTGAAATACGGCGGGCTGTACGAGACCGCCTTTGGCCTGTCGCTGGGCGAGATCGTCGACAAGATCGCAGGCGGCTGTTTCACCGACCGCCCGGTCAAGGCGGTGCAGGTGGGCGGTCCGCTCGGGGCCTATTTCCCGCGCGCGCTGTTCGACACGCCCTTCGGGTACGAGGAATTCGCCGCCAAGGACGGTCTGATCGGCCATGCCGGGCTGACGCTGTTCGACGACCGCGCCGACATGTTGCAGATGGCGCGCTTCGCGATGGAGTTCTGCGCGATTGAAAGCTGCGGCAAATGTACGCCCTGCCGGCTTGGCTCTACCCGCGGGGTGGAGACGATTGACCGGATCGCGCGCGGCGATGCCGCGGCGATGCCGATCCTCACCGATTTGTGCAACACGATGAAGCTGGGTTCGCTTTGCGCATTGGGCGGGTTCACCCCATATCCTGTGATGAGCGCCGTGACGCATTTCCCGGATGACTTCGCCCGCGCGAAGGAGGCCGCCGAATGACCGAGAAGGTAAAGGGCCCCGCGTCCTACTTTCCGTCGATCGAAAAGACCTATGGTCAGCCGATGGCGCATTGGTTCGACCAGATCAGGGACAAGCTTGACCTGCCGCACATGCAGATCGTGGCGTTCCTGAAGGACACTCACGCGATGGGCCACGGCCATGCCAACGCCATCGTCGCCCACCAGCTTGCCGCACGGAAAGGCTAACAAGATGAAAGACTTCATCATTCCCGACCGCGACTTCGGCACCCCGGCTGCCAAGTCGAAAACCATGGTCACGCTGACCATCGACGGCTTTGACGTGACGGTGCCGGAAGGCACCTCGATCATGCGGGCGGCGGCGGAGATCGGGATCTCGGTTCCGAAGCTTTGCGCGACGGATTCGGTCGATGCCTTCGGGTCCTGCCGGTTGTGTCTGGTGGAGATCGAGGGGCGGAACGGCACCCCGTCCTCCTGCACCACGCCGGTGGCACCCGGGATCAAGGTCCATACCCAGACCAGCAAGATCAAGCAGCTGCGCCGCGGGGTGATGGAGCTTTACATCTCGGACCACCCGCTTGACTGCCTGACCTGTGCGGCGAACGGCGACTGCGAGTTGCAGGACATGGCGGGGGCCGTGGGCCTGCGCGACGTGCGCTATGACGCGGTGGACACCCATTTCCGGGCAAAGAACACCAGCGGAGAGGCCAATCCGCAGTGGCTGCCGAAGGACGACAGCAACCCCTATTTCACCTATGACCCGGCGAAGTGCATCGTCTGCTCGCGCTGTGTTCGCGCCTGCGAGGAAGTGCAGGGCACTTTCGCGCTGACCATCGAGGGCCGGGGGTTTGACTCTCGCGTATCCTTTGGCGCCAAGAGTGACGATGCGCTGGCTTCGGACTGCGTGTCCTGCGGCGCCTGTGTGCAGGCTTGCCCGACCGCGACTCTGTCTGAAAAGTCGGTGATCGACATCGGCACTCCGGATCGCAGCATCATCACCACCTGCGCCTATTGCGGTGTGGGCTGCTCCTTCAAGGCCGAGATGCGCGGCGACGAGCTGGTGCGGATGACGCCCTACAAGCACGGCAAGGCCAACCGGGGCCATAGCTGCGTCAAGGGCCGCTTCGCCTATGGTTACGCCACGCACCAGGACCGCATCCTGAAGCCGATGGTCCGCGATGCGATCACCGATCCGTGGAAGGAAGTGTCCTGGGCCGAGGCGATGGAGTTCGCGGCGGCCAGGATGAAGGGCATTCAGGAGAAGTATGGGCGGAATTCGGTGGGGGTGATCACCTCCAGCCGCTGCACCAACGAGGAGACCTACCTCGTCCAGAAGCTGACCCGCGCGGTGTTCATGAACAACAACACCGACACCTGCGCCCGTGTCTGCCACTCGCCCACCGGCTATGGGCTGGGCCAGACCTTCGGGACCAGCGCCGGGACGCAGGACTTCGACTCGGTCGAGGAGTCGGACGTGATGATGGTGATCGGCGCCAACCCCTCGGCGGCACACCCGGTCTTTGCCAGCCGGATGAAGAAGCGGCTGCGGAAAGGGGCGAAGCTGATCGTCGTCGACCCGCGACGGACGGAAACGGTCGAGGGCGCGCATTACAAGGCGGCGCATCACCTCGCGCTGACGCCGGGGACGAACGTGGCGGTGGTTTCGGCCCTCGCCCATGTGATCGTCACCGAAAAGCTCTACAACGAAGAGTTCATCCGCAGCCGCTGCGACTGGGATGAGTTCATGGACTATGCCGAGTTCATCTCGGCCCCCCACCACTCGCCCGAAGCGGTGCAGATGGTCACCGGCGTCCCGCCCGAGGAGATCCGTCAGGCGGCCCGGCTCTATGCGACCGGCGGCAACGCGGCGATCTACTACGGGCTGGGCGTGACCGAACATTCGCAGGGGTCCACGACCGTCATCGGCATCGCCAACCTTGCCATGCTGACTGGCAACATCGGCCGTCCCGGCGTGGGCGTGAACCCGCTGCGCGGGCAGAACAACGTGCAGGGATCCTGCGACATGGGGTCATTCCCGCATGAACTGCCGGGCTATCGCCATGTGAAGCACCCGGAAGTCCGCGCGATTTATGAAAAGGCCTGGGGCGTGACCATCGACCCGGAACCCGGCCTGCGCATCCCGAACATGCTGGATGCGGCGGTGGAGGGCACGTTCAAGGGCCTGTACTGCCAGGGCGAGGACATCCTGCAATCCGACCCCGACACCCACCACGTCGCGGCGGGTCTGGCGGCGATGGATTGCGTGATCGTCCATGACCTGTTCCTGAACGAAACCGCGAACTACGCGCATGTGTTCTTCCCCGGCTCGTCCTTCCTGGAAAAGGACGGCACCTTCACCAATGCCGAACGCCGCATC
>JAFLCY010000030.1 GCA_017303485.1 Rhodobacterales bacterium | reverse complement strand
ACGCACCTTGCCCAGCGCCTCGGGCGCTCGTCGCCTGCTGCCCGCCGCCGCCGCGCCCATCGCCGTCGGGTAAGCGTCCTTCAGGCTGCCACCCGGCGCCCCCAGCGCCGTCCTGCGCGGGTTGTCGTTCCGGCTGTCGCCGGGACAGGCGCTTGGCGTGATCGGGCCCTCGGGCTCGGGCAAATCCTCGCTGGCCCGCGCGCTGATCGGGGTCTGGCAACCGACGGGCGGGCGCATCCGGCTGGATGGCGCAACCCTGGATCAGTATGATCCCGACACCTTCGGCAGCTACATCGGCTATCTTCCGCAGAGGGTATCGCTGTTTGACGGCACCATCGCCGACAACATCGCCCGGCTGAACTCTGGCGCGGACCCGGCCGGGATCATCGCCGCCGCCAAGGCGGCCGCCGCGCATGAGATGATCCTGCGCCTGCCGAACGGCTATGACACCCGTGTCGCCACCATGGGAAGCCAGCTTTCGGGCGGACAGATCCAGCGCATCGGGCTGGCCCGGGCGCTTTATGGCGATCCGGTCCTCCTGATCCTCGACGAACCGAATTCGAACCTCGACAACGAGGGCTCCAATGCCCTGAACCAGGCTATCCGCCTGGCCAAGGCGCGCGAGGCTTCGGTCCTGATCATGGCGCACCGTCCCGCTGCGATCCAGGAATGCGATCTCTTGCTGGTGATGAACGACGGCGCTGCGGTCGGCTTTGGCCCGCGCGACGAGGTGCTGCGCGAAACCGTCCGCAACGCGACCGGCATCGTCCGCTCGACCGCACCGGGGGGCATCGCATGACCGGCCCGGACCTCTCGATCCGCCGCCCGGTGATGCTGGGACTGATCGCCGCCCTGGCGCTGGTATTGGGCTTCGGCCTCTGGGCAACGCTCACGCATATCTCGGGCGCCATTGTCGCCCAGGGCCGGATCGAGGTCGAACGGGATCGCCAGGTCGTCCAGCACCCGGATGGCGGCGTCGTCACCGAGATCCTGGTCCGCGAGGGTGAAGAGGTCGTGGCCGGGCAACCGCTTCTGCGGCTGGACGGGGCGGCCTTGCGGTCGGAACTGACCATCGTCGAGGGGCAACTGTCCGAATTGACCGGACGTTCCGCGCGGTTGGGCGCCGAGCGCGACGGACTGCCCAAGCCGGAGTTTCCACCTGAGATCCTCACCCTTGCCGCGACCTCGCCGGAAGTGGCGGCCCAGATCGACGGGCAGCGCCGGTTGTTCGAGGCCCGTGCCGCGACGCTGGCCGAACAGCGCGAGCTTCTGTCGCGCCGGATCGACCAGATCACCGCGCAGTCGCAGGGGATCACGGCGCAACGCGCCGCGCTGACGCGCCAGCTTGACCTGATCGAACAGGAACTATCCGCCCAGCAGGGCCTTCTGGACAAGGGCCTGACGCAGGCGGCGACTGTCCTGGCGCTTCAGCGCGAACAGGCACGGCTGCAGGGCCAGATCGGCGAACTGGCGGCGGAACTGGCCCGGACCGAGGACCAGATCACCGAGATCGAGATCGAGCGTTCCAGTCTGGAAACCCGACGGCGCGAGGATGCCACGACCGAATTGCGCCAGATCGGCCCGACGATGCTGGAGCTGGGCGAGCGTCGCCGCGCGCTCAGCGAGCGCATCGACCGGCTGGAAATCCGCGCGCCGGTGGCGGGCATCGTGCTGGGCCTGCAGGTCACCACGCCGCAATCGGTGCTGCGTCCGGCAGAGCCGGTGCTGTATGTCATTCCGCAGGACCGCCCGCTGGTCATCACCGCCCGCATCGCCCCGATTCACATCGACGAGGTGTCGCTGGGGCAGCAGGCCGAACTGGTGTTCTCGGCCTTTTCCGGGCGCGACACCCCGCATCTGAAAGGCCGGGTCACGCTGGTTTCAGCCGATGCGCTGAGCGATCCGCAAACCGGCGCCACCTACTACACCGCCGAACTGGAGTTGGCCGAGGGCGAGCGGGCCCGGCTGGGCGACCGCGCTCTGGTGCCCGGAATGCCGGTCGAAGTCTTCCTGCAGACCGGGCGGCGCACGCCGCTGGCCTATCTGGTGAAACCGTTCACCGATTATTTCACCCGCGCGTTCCGAGAAAGCTGAGGCCCGGAGCGGCACACAAGATTGTGCGAAGAATCTGCACCATGCCGCCCATTGGGCCCAGACTGACCCTTAAATGGCCACAAAGCTTGGGCTAGATACACTCAACCGGAGAGAGATTACGCGGATCGGTGCGAAATTGGGTGGAATTGTGGCAAGCGGAACCGCTTGGATCGAGGCCCTGCGCAGCAAACTGCGCCTGACGGCGGTTACCTCGACCGATGGCTGGGCGCGGACCTGGCTGTCGCGGGCAATGGCAGCGGCGGTACGGGCCTTCCTGGTGATGATCCTCATTGTCGCCCCCTCGGTCATCCTGCCGGGTATCGGCACCGATACCAAACAGATCGTGGCACTTCTGGCACTGTTTGGCGGCGCGCTGGTCTTCTTCGAATACAACGCGGTCTATCCCAGCCTGATCGAATTCCGCGATGGCGCACCCTACAACCGCATCCGCTACCTGATGATGCTGACGATCGTAGTCGTCCTGTCCACAATCGTGGCGGATCTTGAGGAATCGACCACCGTCTCGCGCTTTTTCCACGCCCTCGGGCTTCTGATCGGCGCGGCCTTCGACTTTCCCTATTCGCCGGTTCGCCTGGCCAGCTACATGCTGGACGATACCGCCACCGCGGCGCAGATCGTGCAGGTCAAGGTGGCCGCCGGGACGGCCTATCTGATCTCGCTCTTTTCGCTCGCGCTTTTCGTCATCGTGCTGAAGCTCGTGGGCTGGCCCTCGACGAAAAGCGCCTTCAACGTCTGGGTGAACCTGCCCACCTTCGAGCCGACGGCAGGCGGCGACGTCGTAGACCGGCTGGTGCGCGATTCGCATGCCAACCTGGCGGTGGGCTTCCTTTTGCCCTTCGTGATCCCGGCCATCGTCGCGGTGCTGACCTCGGGTATTCCCGCCGATACGATGACGTCACCGCAGACGCTGACCTGGACAATGGCGCTCTGGGCCTACATGCCTGCGGCCCTGATCATGCGGGCGGTCGCCATGGCCCGGATCGCCGACATGATCCGCATCAAGCGGGCGGCAAAGCTGGCGGTGCTTGGCGCGATCGAGCCGTCGAAGCTTGATCATGACGACGACGAGGATGACGATCTCTAGGGTTCTCCTGCTGTCGGCCCTGGTCGCGGGGCCCGTCGGGGCCGAGACGCTGCGCATCGCGACCTGGAATGTCGGGCTGGACCGCAAGGGCCCCGGGCTGCTGGTGAAGGATCTGGCCGAAGGCAAGGATCCGCAGCTTGGTGCCATCGTCGGCGTGCTGGTGGCACTGGATGCGGATGTGATCCTGCTCACGTCGGTCGACTATGACCGCGGCGGCGTGGCGCTGGGTTTGCTGGCCGACCGGCTGGGGCTGCGGGGCGTGGACTACCCCCACCGCTTCGCCCTGCGGCCGAACACCGGGATGCAGACCGGCTTCGACGTCGATGGCAATGGCCGGACCGGCGATCCGCGCGATGCGCAGGGGTTCGGGCTGTTCTCCGGTCAGGGCGGAATGGCGGTACTGTCCCGGCTGCCGATTGACGGCACGGCGGCGCGGGATTTCTCGGGCTTCCTCTGGAGCGACCTGCCGGGCGATTTGTCCGACGACCCGCCCGATCTCGCCGCCGTGCAGCGGCTGGCGACAACGGGGTTCTGGGATGTGCCGGTGGAAACCGCGTCGGGCCCGCTGCACCTTCTGGCCTGGCACGCCACGCCGCCGGTCTTTGACGGCCCCGAGGACCGAAACGGTCGCCGAAACCACGATGAGACCGCGTTCTGGCGGCATTTCCTGGAAGGCGCACTGCCGATGGCGCCTCCACCGGCGCCCTTCGTTCTTCTCGGGGACGGAAATCTCGATCCGGCGGATGGCGAGGGGTTGCGGGACGGGATGGCTGCTCTTCTCGCGCTGCCCGCGCTGCAGGATCCGGCCCCACGGGGCAGCCACGGGCGGGGCGAGCCGGGACAGGCGGGCGATCCCGCGCTGGATACCGCGCTCTACGACGATCTTGGCGGGCTGCGGCTGGATTTCGTGCTGCCCTCAGCCGGGCTGAACGTGACCGGATCTGGCGTGATGTGGCCCCCGGCGGACCAGCACTCGATGCCGGAGCTTGCCGCCGCCTCGCATCATTTCCCGGTCTGGATCGACATCACCCTTCCCTGAAGGCCCGGCGCCTGAAGATGCCGCAGCAGCACCTCGTCCAGCGGCGTATCCTGCCAGTCCGGCAGCCAGCGGCGCAGGGGCGCCGGGTCGAGTGAATGCGGGAAGCTGGCGAGGTAGAGCATCTCGCGCAACTCGCGGGCCAGTTCCCAGACCGGGCTTGTCAGCGTGAAGAGCCAGGTGGGGAAGCGTTTTATGCGCATCGGGCGGCCGGAAAGCCGAGAAACCCGGGCCGCAAGGTCGGAAATTGTAAAGCTGTGGCCCGCGAAGGGAATGTCGGCATAGGCGGGCGGTACCGTGCCAAGTGCGGCCAGTGCCACAGCGGCCCGGGCCATGTCGGGCAAATAGGCATAGGCGTGCAGTGCCAAAGGGTCACCCAGCGTGGTGATCCTGCCCTTCGCCACCTGTGCCAGGATCACCCGGTTCATCAGCATCTGTGGCGCGCCCGGCAGCAGGAAATCACCCCCGCGCAACAGGATCGTGCGTTGGCCATGATCCGCCGCCGCCCGATAGCGCGCCTCCATCTCGGCCCGGATGCGTCCCTTGCGGCTGACCGGGCGATGGGCGGTGTCGGGGCCCCAGGGGCCGGGCTCCATCCCATAGGGATAGACGTTGCCGGGAACCATGAGCGTCGCGCCCGAGGCCCTGCCTGCCGCCAGCACCTGTGTGGTGATCTCGGGGATGAGCCGGTCCCAGTCGTGATAGCCGGGCGGATTCAACCCGTTCACGATCAGCGCCGCGCCCCTGGCTGCCGCCGCCATGTCCGTGCCACGCCGGTAGCGCTGCACGGTCCAGCCCGCCGCCTGCAAGGCCTGCAAAGCCTGGCCACCGAAACCGCCCGATGCGCCCAGAACCAGAGCCGTCTGTGCCATGATGCATCCTCCTGCCGCCTGCCTATCGGCGATTCTGGCTACAAAAGGAATTGCATGATATCACCCATCCGCTATTCATTATCGCATGGAATTTCCCGACTGGACCCTGATCCGATCTTTCCTTGCCGTGGCCGAGGCGGGGTCGCTTTCCGCCGCCGGGCGGGTGACGGGCATCAGCCAGCCCACCCTTGGCCGCCATGTCCAGGCGATCGAGGCAGCGTTGCAGGTCACGCTCTTCACGCGCACTGCGCAGGGGCAGTCCCTAACCGCTGCCGGGCAGGCGTTGCTTGCACCCGCACGGGCGATGCAGGCAGCGGCCGCCGATCTGGCGCTGACAGCCAAGGGCCACGCCACCGGCATCGACGGCAGCGTCCGGATCACTGCCAGCCGCGTTGTGTCACACAGCATCCTGCCCCCCGTCCTGGCGCGGCTGCGGGCCGAGGAGCCTGGCATCCAGATCGACCTGGTGCCGTCAGATACCACCGAGAACCTCTTGTTCGGCGAGGCCGACATTGCCCTGCGCATGTACCGGCCCACGCAACCGGACCTTGTCGCACGGCATGTGGGCGACCTGCCGCTTGGCCTTTACGCAGCGAAGTCCTACCTCGACCGTCGCGGGCGTCCGACCTCGGCGGAGGACCTCATGCGGCTTGACTACGTCGGCCAGGACCGGATGGACCAGATCATTCGGGCGATGGGAAAACTGGGGATAAACGTCGACCGCAGCTTCTTCCCGGTCCGCTGCGATGATCCGCTGACCTATGTGGAACTGGTTCGCGCCGGCTGCGGGGTGGGGGGGCTCCTCCGGGCCCTGGGCGATGCGGAGCCTGCGCTGGAACGGATCGACCTGATCCCGGGCCTGCCGAGCCTGCCCGTCTGGCTGGCCGCCGCGCCGCACCTGCGCCAGTCGCCCCGGCTGCGCCGTGTCTGGGACGCTTTGGCCAATGCCTTCCCCGCTTGAAGTTTTCGGGCCGAAGGGCTAGGCGAACCGCGACCCTTTTGCAGGAGCAAGCGCGTGGCCAATCCCTCCCTCCTTATCCTTGCCGGCGACGGCATCGGCCCCGAAGTCATGGCCGAGGTGAAGAAGATCATCGGCTGGATGGGCGCGAAGCGCGGCATCCGGTTCGACGTCAGCGAAGACCTCGTCGGCGGCTGCGCCTATGACGCGCATGGCACCCCGCTGACTGATGCCACGATGGCCAAGGCGCAGGAAGTCGACGCGGTGCTGCTGGGCGCCGTGGGCGGGCCGAAGTACGACAAGCTGGACTTTTCCGTCAAACCGGAGCGCGGCCTTCTGCGTCTGCGCAAGGAGATGGACCTGTTTTCGAACCTGCGCCCGGCGCAGTGCTTCGACGCGCTGGCGGATTTCTCCTCGCTGAAGAAAGAGGTCGTTGCAGGCCTCGACATCGTCATCGTCCGCGAACTGACCTCCGGCGTCTACTTCGGCGAGCCGCGCGGGATCTTCAAGGAAGGCAACGAACGCGTCGGGATCAACACCCAGCGCTACACCGAGAGCGAGATCGCCCGGGTGGCGAAATCGGCCTTTGAACTGGCCCGCAAGCGCGGCAACAAGGTCTGCTCGATGGAGAAGGCCAATGTGATGGAATCGGGCATCCTGTGGCGTGACGTGGTGCAGGAAGTGCATGACCGCGACTATCCCGATGTCGAGCTGTCGCACATGTACGCCGACGCGGGCGCGATGCAGCTTTGCCGCTGGCCCAAGCAGTTCGACGTGATCGTGACCGACAACCTGTTCGGAGACCTCTTGTCCGACATGGCGGCAATGCTGACCGGCTCGCTGGGGATGCTGCCCTCGGCCTCGTTGGGTCAGCCGATGGCCAACGGCCGCCCGAAGGCACTGTACGAACCCGTGCATGGCTCGGCCCCTGACATTGCCGGACAAGGCAAAGCCAACCCGATCGCCTGCATCCTGTCGTTCGCCATGGCGCTGCGCTACAGCTTCGATCTGGGCGAGGAGGCCACCCGCGTCGAGAAGGCGGTGGAAAAGGTACTGGCCGACGGCGTCCGCACCGCCGACCTGATGGGGCCGGAGGGCGGCACCCCGGTCTCGACCAGCCAGATGGGCGACGCCGTGGTCGCCGCGCTGGACGCGAGCCTCTGACCCGCGCGCCGGGGCATCCCGCCCCGGCACACAACCGGCCAGGAGCCGCCGATGTCTTCCCCCCTCAAAGGCGTGCTGCTCGGGCTGGCGGGTTTCGGCCTCTTCTCGATGGCGGATGCCACGATCAAGTTCCTGGGCGGCAGCTACCACCCGGTGCAGATCGTCGCCTTCGCGGGCCTGTTTACCCTGCCGCTGATCGGCCTGCTCTGGCTGAGATCGCCGATGTCCCTTCGGCCTGTGCATCCCTGGCTGATGGCGATCCGCACGCTGGCGCTGATCGGCAACGGGCTTCTCGTCACCTATGCCTTCACCGCACTGCCGCTGGCGCAGGCCTATGCGATCTTCTTCACCCTGCCCCTGATGCTGACGCTGCTGGCCTGGCCGGTGCTGGGCGACCGGGTGGATGCGACGGGCGGCTTTGCGGTGGTGCTTGGTCTCATCGGCGTGCTGGTGGCCCTGAACCCGGGGCGGGTGGACTTCGACCTTGCCCATCTCGCGGCGGTTCTGGGCACCGTCCTTGCCGCCATCCACTACCTGATCGTGCGCAAGACCGGCGGGGTGGAAGCTTCGGTCGCGATGCTGCTCTACCCGGTGCTAGGCCAGACGCTGACGGCTTTCCTGCTGCTTCCTGGCCGCTATGTCCCGATGCCGGCAGCCGACCTCGCCACCGTCGCAAGCGTCTCGCTGACCGGGATGGGCGGCACGGTCCTGATGATCTCGGCCTATCGCGCCGCGCCGCCGGTCGTAGTCGCCCCGACGCAATATTCCCAGATCGCCTGGGCCGCCCTTTTCGGGGCATTGTTCTTCGCCGAACCGATGACCGCCAGCACCACCATCGGCATGGTGATCATTGCGGCGGCGGGGCTGCTTGTGGTGGCGCGGCCCGACCGAAACCGGCGGGAGACCGCCTGAATTTCCCGGCCCCGGCCTTGCATCCGGCGGCGTTCCGCGCGAAACTGTTGCCGCTAACGCGGCGCGCCCTCGCGCCACAGCCGGAACCTTTTCAAATGTCCCCCAACCTGCGCGGCGCCCTTCTGTCGCTTGCCGCTTTCGGTGCCTATGCCACGCATGACGTCGTGGTGAAGTATCTCGGCGGCACATACTCTTCCTTCCAGACGATGTTCTTTGCGGGGCTGATGGGGTTTCCCATCGTCACCGTCCTGTTGCTCAGCGACAGGCGCGACGGCACGCTGATCCCGCGCCATCCCTGGTGGACCGCGATCCGCACCATCAGTGCGGTCGTCACCGGGGCGATGGGCTTCTACGCCTTCTCGGTCCTGCCGATGGCCACCTGCTACGCAATCTTCTTCGCCATGCCGCTTCTCATCACCCTGATGGCCATCCCGATGCTGGGAGAGAAAGTCGGCCTCCGCCGCGGCATAGCGGTCGTTGTCGGGCTGGTTGGCGTCATCATCGTGCTGCGCCCGGGCAGCGGCGACAGCTTCTCGCTTGGTCATCTGGCGGCACTTGGGGCAGCCACGACTGGCTCGCTCTCCTCGATCATCGTGCGCAAGATCGGACGTGACGAACGCTCGGTCGTGCTGATGCTTTACCCGATGGTACTGACCTTCGTCGCCACTGGCGCGCTGATGCCCTTCGTCTACCAGCCGATGCCAGTTGCCGACCTTGCCCTGACCGCGGTGATGGCCTTCCTCGGTACGCTGGGCGCGCTTGGCAGCATTGCTGCCTATCGCATGGCACCGGCGATCATCGTCGCGCCGATGCAATATTCCCAGATCATCTGGGCTGCGCTGTATGGCTGGCTCTTCTTCAGCGAAAGCGTCGATTTCTACACCGCGGTCGGATCCAGCGTGATCATCGCCTCGGGCATCTACATCGTCTTGCGCGAAGGGACGCCCTCGGTCAGCCAGAACCGCCCGGTGCTGGAAAACCGCTCACGCTGGGAGATCGGCACCCTGCCCCGCATTTCCAGCTGGCTGAAGCGCTTCGAAAGGGGCGGCGATCAGGCGTGAGGCCCCTTGCCAAAGCCGGACGGACGGGATAACCCCGCGCCACGGTCGGAGCGTAGCGCAGTCTGGTAGCGCACCTGCTTCGGGAGCAGGGGGTCGGAGGTTCGAATCCTCTCGCTCCGACCAATAAAAAAATCCCGAAATACAGCGTCTTACAGAAATGCCGGGCTCCGTGGCCTGATGCTGTCCGCGGACCTGTGCCCGGATGCCGCGCCTGACCTCGGGGTCGCCATGAGCTGATGGCCCGGGGCTCCCACTGCCGAGAACCTTGATTCGCCTCTCGGGGCGGGAATCCATCTGATCGGCCTGTCCAAAACGCCGTTTCAGTGGGTGAAGCCGGGTTCGAGCATCACTTGCATCATAATCTTGCTTATAGTAAGCAAGCTTAATGAATTACCGCATCGACCGACTCGGCCCGCTTCTGCAAGACGCGTCCCGCAAGCTCTGGACCCGCTTTGAGCAGCGGACCGCCTCGCATGGGCTGTCGGCGGCGCAATGGCGTCTGCTTGGACATCTCCTGCGAAACGGACCTTCGACGCAAAGCGCGCTTGCTGCGCTGCTGGAGGTCGAGCCGATCAGCGTGTCGCGCCTCCTCGACCGTATGGAACAGGGCGGCTGGCTGCATCGCGAGCCGCATCCCAACGACCGCCGCGCCCGCATCGTGATGGCGTCCGAAAAGGCCCGTCAGACCGGCCCGCAGGCCAAGCAGATCGTCGAACAGGTCTATGACGAGGCCCTCGCCGGGCTGACCGACGACGACCGGCGCATCGTCCAGGCCGCCCTGGTAAGGATCATCGAGAACCTGAAGGCCAGCGATCCCTCCGAGGGATTGGCGACAGCCTCTCCATCGCTTGAGACCGTGAAGTGAACGCATTGTCCCCCTCTGACGCCACCGCAAACGCTACCCTCGCATCGGTCGAGGTGCCGAAGGCCGGACAGCCGAAACCGGCCCGTCCCCTGCGCAAGGCCCTCATGATGCTGTCGGTGCCCGCGCTGCTGCTGCTTGGCGCGGCCGGCTGGTGGCTGTCCGGGACGCCCCAGGAAAGCACGGAGAACGCCTATCTGCACCAGGCACGCATCTCGGTCGCCCCGACGGTCGCCGGGCGGGTGGTCACGGTGAATGTGCGTGAACTGCAGGCCGTGAAGGCGGGTGATCTTTTGTTTCAGGTCGATCCGCAACCCTATGAGCTGGCCGTCGCGCAGGCCGAGGCTGCCGTGAACGCGGCGCGTCTTCAGGTCGAGCAGCTGAAGGCCGCGCTGGCGCAGGCCGAGGCGCAGGCCGCGCTGGCCGAGGACAATGCGAAGTATCGGGAGGGTGAGCTGGCCCGCCAGGAAGCCCTATCGGGCAAGGGGGTCGCCGCCTCCAGCACAGTGGACGAATCCCGTCACGTCAGCCGCCAGGCCCGCGAAACGGCCGAAGTCGCCCGGTTGACCGCGAATGCCGCGCGGGCAGCCCTTGGGGGCGATCCGACGGCAGCGACCGACGACCACCCCGCCGTTCGTGCCGCGCTGGCCGAACTGGACCGCGCCCGCTACAACCTGTCGGTCACCCGCGTCACCGCCCCGGCGGACGGAGTGATCTACCAGGCGTCCTCGTTTCATGAAGGGGTGATGCTTGCCGCAGGCCAGCCGGTCTTTGCGCTGGTCGAAACCGGGGCGGCCTGGGTCGATGCCAACTTCAAGGAGACCCAGCTTGCCGATCTGGCCGAGGGTCAGCCCGCCGAAATCGTGTTCGACGCAGCGCCGGGCAAGACCTTCACCGGAACAGTCGAGGCCATCGGCGCCGGAACCGGGGCGGAGTTCTCGCTGCTTCCGGCCCAGAACGCCACCGGCAACTGGGTGAAGGTCACCCAGCGCGTACCGGTGCGCATCAAGCTGGACGATCCGCAGGGGGCGGCGTCGTTGGCCTCCGGTCTCAGCGCGGAAGTGACGGTCGATACCACCCCCGCCTCTGCCGACACGCGGCTTGCCGCCAAGGAATAAGGGCCGATGTCCGACATTCCGGAAGCGGTGCCTGCCGGTCCATCGGGATCTGGCCCGGCCATCGAGGTCAAGAATCGCGGGCTGATCACGCTGTCGATCATGGCGGCGACAATCATGCAGGTGCTGGACACCACCATCGCCAATGTCGCCCTGCCCTCGATGACCGGCGATCTGGGTGCCTCGCAGGACACGATCACCTGGGTGCTGACCAGTTACATCGTTGCCTCGGCGATCATGACGCCGGTGACCGGCTGGCTCGCCGACCGGCTGGGCAAGCGCGAGCTGTTCCTGATCTCCATCGTCGGCTTCGTCGCCGCGTCGCTGGCCTGCGGCATTGCGTGGAGCCTGCCGTCGATGGTGGCCTTCCGCCTTATGCAGGGCGTTTTCGGTGCCGCCATCGTGCCTTTGTCGCAGACCTTCCTCCTTGACATCAACCCGCGTGAGAAGGCGGGGCAGGCGATGGCGATGTGGGGGGCAGGGATCATGGTCGGCCCGATCATCGGCCCGACGCTGGGCGGCTGGCTGACCGAAAGCTACAACTGGCGCTGGGTCTTCCTGATCAACCTGCCGGTCGGGGCGCTGGCACTGCTCGGCTGCCTCGCCTACCTGCCCAAGGTTCCCCGCAAGCGGCGCAGCTTCGACATGGCAGGCTTTGCGCTTCTGTCGCTGGCCATCGGGTCGCTGCAACTGATGCTGGACCGCGGCGGCGAGGTCGACTGGTTCTCGGCCGTCGAGACCTGGATCTACCTGATGATCACGATCTCGGGCTTCTGGATGTTCTGCGTCCACATCCTGACCAAGGAGCATCCCTTCCTCGACCCCCAGATGCTCCGCGACAGCAACTTCCGCATCGGCCTGATCTTCATCTTCGTCGTCGGCATCATCCTTCTGGCCAGTCTCGCGCTTCTGCCGCCGATGCTGTCGCGAATCCTTGGCTACCCGGTGATCACCACCGGCTGGGTCATGGCCCCGCGCGGGGTGGGGACGATGATCTCCATGCTGCTCGTCGGCCGTCTGGTGCGCGTCGTCGACCCGCGTGCCCTGGTGCTGGCGGGCCTGACGCTGACCGCCCTTTCGCTGTGGGAGATGACCGGCTTCACCCCGCAGATGGACAGCTGGCCGATCATCCGCAGCGGCGTGGTGCAGGGCCTTGGCCTTGGCCTTGTCTTCGTGCCCCTGTCCACCATCGCCTTCGCCACGCTGGAGCCCCGCTTCCGCGCCGATGCGACCAGCCTCTTCAGCCTGGTGCGCAACATCGGCTCGTCCATCGGGATTTCCATCGTGACCGCCGCGCTGACACGCAACATCCAGATCAACCACGGCGAGCTTGGCAGCTTCATCCAGCCCTACAACCCGGTGCTGGCGCAGGCCTACCCCTCGGCCATCACCGGCAACGCGACCACGCTGCAGATGCTGGACGGGCTGGTGAACGTGCAGGCGGCGATGATCTCCTACATCAACGACTTCCAGCTGATGATGTGGGTCACGCTGGCCGCAATGCCGCTGGCGCTGATCCTGCGGCGTCCGGCGAAAGCCTGATCAGC
The DNA here is from genome assembly GCA_017303485.1 of Rhodobacterales bacterium. Classification (GTDB taxonomy): domain Bacteria; phylum Pseudomonadota; class Alphaproteobacteria; order Rhodobacterales; family Rhodobacteraceae; genus Tabrizicola. The sequence continues at coordinate 23,150 of JAFLCY010000030.1, read as the reverse complement.
GCGAGCGCCAGCGGTCGGCGATGTAGCTCGCCGTCATCAGGTCCAGATGCGCCCCGCCGCCGTTCTTGGCGATGGTGATCTCGTCCGCGGAGCGCCGGGCATACAGCGCCGGGTCGTCGTAGAAATCCGCGACGATATCCGCTTCCGTGATCGCGCCCGAGGCGATCGGGTCCATGATCTCGCCGATATGGTGGATCGTGGTCTTGCGGCTGTCGACAAAGACCCGCGCGCGGCTCATCGCCCTGTCGTCCACTTCACGCATGCCGGGCTTGTAGGCCCCGATCAGGTCGATGTGCTGGCCCGGCTGCAACCACTCGCCCTTGATCAGCGGCGAGGTCGCCATCGTGGCCGAGCAGATCACATCCGCCCGCTTCACCGCCGCCTCCAGATCATCGGCGACCGGCAGGCCCATCGCCTCGGCGCTTTCGCGGGTCCGGCTCCAGACCGTGAAGCGGGCATCCGGGAAGACCGCGGAATAGGCCTCCACCATGCTGCGCGCCACCGCACCCGCGCCAACCAGCAGGAACTCCCTCGCGTCCTTGCGCGCCAGTCGCGAGGCCGAGAGCAGGCTGTCCCCCGCCGTCTTCCACTTGGTCACCAGATGGAAGTCGACCAGCGCGGAAAGATCACCGGTCGCGTCGTCGAACAGGCTGACCACGCCATAGATCGTGGGCAGGCCCTTCGCCGCATTGCCCGGAAAGATCGTCGCTGCTTTGACCAGCGCGCCAAGGCCGTCGATCCAGGCGCCCCGGTTCAGGATCGTGTCTTTGTCGCGGTACAGGAACATGTCCTTGATGTCGGACAACGGCAGCTTGTGCCCGGCCTCCAGCGCGGCCAGCAGTCCCTGCCAGGACAGAAGCGCCTCGGCTTCCTTCGGAACGATCTCGGTCATATGCCTGCTTCCTGTTCGGTCAAAAGCCCCTCGGCCACCAGCCTTGCGGCCCAGCCCTGCCAGCTTTCGAACTGATGCGTGCGCCAGCCTCTGCGGGCGGCGGTGGTGATGTTGTCGGCCCGGTCATCGGCAAAGAGCAGGCGGTCAGGCGCGATGCCGCTGTCCTCCTCGACGATCTGGTAGATGCGGGGTTCCGGCTTCGACACCTTTAGCCGGCCCGAGACATATTCCCTGTCGAACTCGCCCAGGAAATCCAGCTTGTCGCGCGCTTCCTCATAGGAATAGCTGCCGAAATTGGTCAGGCAGAACACCGGCACGGCCTTCTTGCGCAGGGCGCGCAGCAGCGCGATGGACCCCTCGATCCGGGGGCTCGCAAGCTCGATCCAGCGGTCATACCACATGCGGATTTCCGGGGCCCATTCCGGGTGCCGGTCGGCCCAGTCGTAGATCGTCTCGCGGAACAAAGCCCCGTCATCGACCAGCGCATTCATCCCGTGCAGGTCGACGGCGGCGAAAAGCGCGCGGCGGCGCTCCTCGCCGATCACCCGGTCGTAGAAAGCCTCGGGTTGCCAGCGGGTCAGCACATTGCCGATGTCGAAGATCACTGCCTCAGGCTGCATCGCTTTCCCGTTTCCGCACGGTTTCCCGCCAGATCACATAAAGGCCCGAGCCGCAGATGAGCGCAATCCCAAGCCATGCCACCGCATCGGGGAAAGTGCCGAAGACCACAAGCCCCCAGAAGATCGCCAGCGGCATGCCGACATATTCGAAAGGCGCGATCAGCCCGGCCTCGGAGGTGCGGTAGGCCTGCGTCACCATCAGCCCGCCGATGCCGACAGACAGGCCCGTCGCCAGGAACACCGGCCAGTCGGCCAGGGGCGGCCAGATCCAGGGCCGGAACAGGAAGGCCCACAGCTTGTTGTCCGTCGCCAGATGCCCGTCGCCGACCCAAAGGCCCATGGCGAGGCTGACGACGATGAATCCGGCCTGCACATAGAAGCCCAGCGTCATAGCGCTTTCGGTGCCAGCCATGTGGCGGGCCAGCAGGTTGCCGCTCGCGTATAGCACCGCCGAGATCAGGACGAGGAGCGCGGCAGGCTGGATAACACCGGCCCCAGGGCGCAGCATGACGATCACCCCCAGCATGCCCACGATCACCGCGCCCCAGCGGCGCGGCCCGACCTTTTCGCCAAGGAATACGATGGACAGAAGCGTGACGACGATCGGGCTGACATAGGCCACCGCGACCGCATCGGCGAGCGGCATCGCGGCGAGGCCAACGAAGAAGGTGACGTTCGACACCATCACGATCCCGACCCGCAAGAGATGCGCGCCGGGGCGGCTGGTGGCGATCTGGGAAAAGCCGCGCTCGGACAGGCCGATCACCGTCAGGATGAAGGCCATGGCGACGAAAGCACGGATCAGGATCACCTGATGCAGCGCATAGCCCCCCGAAAGGAACTTGATCGAAACGTCGTTGACCGAAAAGATCAGCGTGCCGCCGATGGCGAATAGGATGCCCGTAAGGGCCTGAGAACGTGCCATGATGGCAGATGAACCGGGCATCCCGGTTCCGTCTGTCCTGCCCGCGACATCGCTTGACGCGGGCAGGCCGGTCTTACGGGCTGGTCGTCGCGCCTGCCGCCGCCGTCAGCTCGTCGACCTTGGCCTGAAGCGCGGCTGCCTGTTCGGTCAGCGTCGCCTTTTCGGCGGTCAGCGCTGTAACCTGTTCGGTCAGCTGGGTCTTCTCGGTTTCCAGCGCCATCACCTTTTCCGACAGGCTGGTCCGTTCACCTTCCATGGTCGCGGCCATCTCGTTGAGCTTCGCCTTGTCAGCCTCCAGCGCCGTGACTTTGTCCAGAAGCCCCTTCGCCTCGGTCTCGACCGCCGCCGCGGCGTCGCTGGCCGCCTTGGCCGCCGCTTCGCCCTCGGCCTTCAGCTTGGCCAACTCATCGGTCAGCTTTGTCTTGTCGGCCTCCAGCGTCGCGACGGCCTCGGTCTTGGCGGCAAGGTCGGCCTGGACGGCATTGCCCTTCTGGCTGGACTGGTAGGCAAAGAACCCCAAGATCGCCGCAACGGCAACCAGTGCAATCGTCAGCAAGTTCCGCATCACGTCACTCCCCATCCGTTTGGAATGACGCTACCCGCAACCCGGCCCACCGCACAACAGTCAAGGCCGGCGTCCCGTCAGCCGGGGGCTGCGAAAACCTGCACCCAATAGTAGCGCAAGGGGGCCGCGTTGCCCCTGATCGCCTTGTCGTCCGCCTGGTAGACCACCGCGATCCCGGTCTCGGTCATCCGGCAGTTCAGGATGTTCCGCCGGTGGCCAGCACTTTTCAGCCAGCTCGCCACCACCTGCGAGGCCGTCTTCTGCCCCGCCGCGATATTCTCCGCCGCCGTCCGGTAGCTGTAGCCCTGCCGCGCGAGCCGGGAGGTGAAGCGCGACCCGTCCTTCCCGGCATGCCCGAAGAAGTTCTGCTCGGCCATCGCCCGGGCATGAGCCTTCGCCGCCGCCACCAGCCGCGCATCCAGATGCAGCGGCTTGCACCCCGCCTTGGCCCGCGCCGCGTTGATCGCCGTCAGGACGGATTCGGCCGGCCCCGCAACCACCGGCGACCCGGCGACCGCGAGGGACAGGAGCAGGGCCTTAGCCCAGGAAAGCCTGCGCATGGAACGACACATGGTCCTCCATGAAGGTCGAGACGAAGAAATAACTGTGGTCATAGCCCTTCTGCATCCGGAACGTCCCGCCCTGCCGCGCGGCGGCCATCGCTTCGGCCAGCGCCTCGGGGCGGAGCTTGTCGAGGAACTGGTCCGATGTCCCCTGGTCGATCAGCATCGGCCCGTCGAATCCCCGGCGCCGCATCAGCAAGGTGGCATCATGCGCGGCCCAGGTGGACTCGTCCTTCCCAAGATAGGCAGAAAACTGCGGACGGCCCCAATCGCTCGCCGTGGGGTTGCAGATCGGGGCGAAGGCCGAGACGGATTTGAAGCGGCCCGGAAAGCTCATCGCGATGGTCAGCGCGCCGTGGCCGCCCATCGAATGCCCGGTGATCCCCTGCGCCTCCTCGGCCAGCGGGAAGGCGTTGAAGAGAAGGCGGGGAAGCTCGTCCGTCACATAGTCCCACATGCGGAAATGCGGCGCCCAGGGCTTCTGGGTCGCGTTGACATAGAAGCCCGCGCCCTGACCAAGTGCGAAATCCGGGTCGTTCGCCACACCCTCGCCCCGCGGCGAGGTGTCGGGGAAGCACAGCGCGATCCCGGCTTCGGCCGCCCAACGCTGTGCGCCCGCCTTGACCATCGCGTTTTCGTGCGTGCAGGTCAGGCCAGAGAGGAACCACAACAGCGGCACCGGCCCGTCCTCGGCCTGTTCCGGCAGGAAAAGACCGAAGGTCATGTCCCCGCCAGTCGCCTGCGATGCATGGCTGTAGACGCCCTGAACGCCGCCGAAAGCCCGGTTCTCCGAGACGGTTTTCATGTGTAGCCCCCTTGGCTGATTAGCGCGATCACGGCAGTCACGGTCAGGACCGAAGCGGCGGTCGACAGAAGAATCGCGGTGGAAACCCGTTGTGGCGCAACGCGGTAGTGCTGCGCAAGGATGAAGACGTTGCCCGCCACCGGCAGGGCGGCGGCGGCGATCATGACCCCCGCCCCATAGCCCGTGACCCCGAAAAGCCAGCAGGCCGCAGCTACCGCCGCCGGATGCAGGACCAGCTTGGAGACGGACAGCCAGGCGGCCACCTCGACCCGTTCGGCAGACCGGCCCGCCAGCGAAGCCCCGATGGCGAACAGTGCGCAGGGCGTGGCCGCCGCACCAAGAAGCGTCATGAACTCGGCCACAGGGCCGGGCAGAGAAAGCCCGGTCGCACCCCAGGCGATGCCGAGGACGACCGAAACGATCATCGGGTTCTCAAGAAGTCCAACGGCGAGGACGCGGACGCTCTGCGCGCTGACCCTTCCGGCGCGCAGGCCGGTAATGGCCATGGTGAGGATCGAAGAGAATACGATCAGATCGACCGCCAGCACCAGGAGAACCGGCCCCACCGCCTGCGGACCGAGCAAGAGCGACAGCATAGGAATGCCAAGGAACCCAACGTTGCCGATCACCCCGGTGTGCGCCTCGAACACCGCTTCTTCCCGGCTGGTCCCGCGCAGGGTGGCGACTGTTGCGACGATCAGCCAGACCAGACCGGTCCCCAGCATGTAGGCGAAGACGAAGGGCCAGTCGAAGATGGCGGCCACGTCAAGATTGGCGGCAAATCCGAACAGCATCGCGGACAGCGCGAAGTAGAAGACGAAGCGGGTCAGGTAGGCGGTTGCCTCTACCGAAAAGAACCGGGTGCGGCCAGCCAGGTAACCGACGCCGATGAGGGCGAAAAACGGCAGGGTCTTTAGGAAGATCGCCAACATGTTTCCGTCGTGTCACGGGATGCGGGCAAGGGCAAGTCCGCGTACCGAGAATCGGGTCGGAATGATTCCCCGCCAGACCGGACCAGCGCGCCAATGTTGCCTCATTCGACCGGGGGTTGTGGCAGAATCTGGGCGATCAACCGGATTGTCGTTTTTGCCGTCGAAGTCCGCCAAACCGGCGGCAAGACCGCGGAATCCTGCAACTTCCGGCTGAAAACAAGGTTCCGTCGCCCGCGACCTTTGCGTGGCTCGTGCGCGCAAGCTCCGGGAATGTGGCGAAAAAGGAACGAATTGGCTTCACGTTTTGGCCCAACTCATTGGCTAAACGAGAAAGTACCGCAAGTCCGATGGGGGCGTTCGGAAGCGGTGGATCGGGTATTGTGATGACTGCTGCCGCGCGCAAGATCGACGACTTCGACTATGGGACCAGCGCCGACGAATTGCCGGTCGGGACCCGGCTTCTCTTCGGTCAGTTCACCATCGAATCCTTCCTGAACAGCGGGGGCTTCGGCTTCGTCTATCTGGCACGCGACTCGCTGGACCGCCAGGTCGTGATCAAGGAGTGCTTCCCCACTGCCTTCTGTCGCCGGATCGGCGCCACGGTCGGTGCAAGGTCGCGTCAGCAGCAGGATGAGTTCCGGTCCTCCGTTGCAGGTTTCGTTCAGGAAGCGGTCACCCTGTCGCAGCTGAGCCATCCGAACATCATCAAGGTCCACCACGTCTTCGAAGAGAACGACACGGCCTACATGGCGATGGACTACATCGACGGGCCCGACCTTCTGCAAACGGTGGAAGGCAGCGCGCGACCGCTGACACCCAAGGAGATCATCGCCTTTCTTCGCATCGTCCTGGATGCAGTCGGCCATGTGCATGACCAGGGCCTCTTGCACCGCGACATCTCGCCGGACAACATCCTGCTCGACAAGGCCACCGGCCAGCCGGTCCTGATCGACTTCGGCGCCTCGCGGAAGGAAGTGACGCGGAAGAGCCGCGCTGTCTCCGGGCTGCGCGTGGTGAAGGATGGCTACTCGCCTCAGGAATTCTACGTTCATGGCAGCAAGCAATCGCCTTGCAGCGATCTCTATGCCCTGGCGGCGAGCTTCTACCACCTGATCGCGGGCGAGACGCCGAAGACCTCGCAAGAGCGGCTGTCGGCCATCGCCGGACACGAGGGTGATCCGCTGCGCCCGTTGACGGGCCGGTTCCGGGCCTATCCGCGCGAGTTCCTGCAGGCCATCGATACGGCGATGGAGATCTTTCCGCGCGACCGCCTGCAATCGGTTGCGGAATGGCGCGCGATGCTGGACGGCGCCCCGGGCCAGAAGCCCGAGCTTGCCCGGGCTCCGTCGCAACCAGAGCAGCCCGAAAAGGAAAAGCCCGCGCCGGTCCGGTCGGAAAGCCCGTCGACGCTGGCCGAGGCACCTGAGGTTGCGGCGGCCGACCCGAGGGCGGCGTCCGTGACCAGAGGGTTGCGTGACCTGCTGACGACCTCTGCGGCAGCCGTCCTCCTGCTGGTCGGCCTGCTGTCGCTGCCCGGGCAGATTTCGGCCTGGAGAGCGCCGGTCGATGCCGCAGTGATCACTCCTGCCGCCGCGGCGACCCCGGCGGACGAGGCCGCCAAGGCCGCGGACAAGGTGTTCCTGGTCACGAATATCCTGCGCCTGCCGGGCGGCGTTTCCTTTGAAATGACCGACACGCCGACCGGGACCGAGACGGTCGTCTCTGCTGTCCCGCCTGGCGATGCAAGCACACTGGCGGTCGGCGACGTGCTGCTGGTCTACGGCCCTTCGGGCGAGACGCTGGGAACGGCCACGGCGCTGCGGGACATCCTGTCACGGGAGTTCGCGAAGGGCGTCACGACATACAGTTTTGTTATTCGACGCGGTGACAGTACACTGAATGCAGACCTCCGGCTTGGGGTGGCCGGCTGACCCTGCATTTGCCGAAACACGAAGACGGGGAGAAAAGCCTTGAAGTTCCTTCGCTCTATCTTTGGTGAGTCCGACGAACCGGGCCATCCGGCGGCTCCCGTTGACACGGGGCCGGACCCTGTGATGGCTGCCCTCGCTGAACTGGAAGTCAAGCGCCTGCGCGAAGCTCTTGCCGCCGCAGCCGCGTTGCAGCCGCCTTCAGCGCCCGAACCCGAGCAGGTAGACGACACGCCGGTTGCACGTCCGCATCGCGTGGTCAAGGCCAAGGCCTCGTTGCCGGAGGGCATCGCCCCTGCCGCCCTCAGCATCTGGGACATCGAGGAGGAAGCCCCGAAACCCGCCCCAGTCGAGGTCGAGGCTCAGTCGGCGCCGCGCCGGCCGACGCGGACCAAGACCAGGGTCCTGGGGTTCGAGGCGCAGCCGAGCGCGGTGGTGCCGCTGTTCGAAGGGCTCGACGGATCGCCGATCCCGGCGGTGGCGGCGGCGCCCGGCAAGGGCTATGTGATGTTCCCCGCCGGCTGGCTGATTGTGAAGCAAGGGCCCGGCAAGGGTGCCTCGTTCGCGCTGTCGCAAGGCGTGTCGCAGATTGGCCGCGGGGTCGACCAGACCGTGTCGCTGGACTACGGCGACATGGCAATCTCGCGCCAGAACCATGCCGCGATCGCCTATGATGCCACTACGCATGAGTTTCATGTCGGCCATGGCGGCAAGTCGAACCTGGTGCGCCTGAATGGTCGCCCGCTTCTGTCCACCGAACCCGCCGGTGACGGGGATGAGATTCAGATCGGCGAGACGACGCTGGTCCTGAAAGTGTTGTGTACGCCCGCGTTCAACTGGTCCACCTACGAGGCGGAGGGAGACGGGCATGATATGGCGATCGCGTGAGCCTCGCTATGACGTTGCCTCGGGCATAAGCCAGGGTGCGCGCGACTACCAGGAAGACGCGATCACTGCCGATTTTCCCGTAGGCGCCGAGGCAGGGTTCGTCGTCCTTGCCGACGGCATGGGCGGACACGCGGCAGGCGACGTCGCCTCGAAGATCGTCCTGACCGAAGTCTATTCCGAGCTGAAGTTCCACTACGCCGATGTCGAGGCCTTCGAGGCCCGCGCCCCGGAAATCCTGCGCGGCGTTGCAGAGCTGGCGAATGACACCCTGCGCCACCACACCGAAAGCAACCCAGAGACCGAAGGCATGGGGGCGACACTGGTGGTGCCCGCGCTGGTGGAAAACCGGCTGTGGTGGATCTCGATCGGCGACTCTCCGTTGTTCCTGTACCGCAGCGGCAGGCTGTCGCAGTTGAACCAAGATCACTCCATGGCGCCACAGATCGACTTCATGGTCCAGGCCGGGCTTCTGGATGCCGAACTGGCCGCAAACCATCCCGATCGCAATTGTCTCGTCTCGGTCCTGATGGGATCGAAGATCGCCAAGATCGACTGCCCGGTGCAACCTCAGGAACTGAAGGCGGGCGATATCGTGATCTGCTCGTCGGACGGGTTGCAGTTCCTGACCAATGCCCAGATCGAAAAGGTGCTTGGCAAGTATCGCAAGAGCCGATCGACCGAGATTGCCGAACGGCTTCTGGACGAGTTGCACCGGCTGGCCGACCCCGACCAGGACAACATCAGCTTTACCGTGATCAAGGTGAACGACGCGTCGGTGCGGCCAAAGCAGAACCGCCCGCCGCGGCAGTCGCCCGCCGTGGCACGCCCGCGCGGGTTGACGATGGTGGTGACGGAGCCGAGCCTTCTGCCGCTGCCGGAGACCGAGGACCTGCCTGCCACCAAGGTTGCGGAGGTGACTGGTGCATCCGTCTCTCTGCCCGCAATGCCGGGAGCCGAGCCGAGCGCGCTGGAGGCCGAACTGGAAGCCGCCGCCGCCGACCGCAGCCCGGTGGTGCCGCGGCGCTTCGTTGCGCTGGGATAGCCCGGTCGCCTTGACTGTGAACGCGGGGGCGTGCGCCGGACGGGCGGCCGCCCCCGCGACATTTCAGGCGGAGAACACGCTCATGATCTGGTCGAGCGGCTTTTTCCGCTTGGCCACTGCCGGAACAGTGGCATCGTCGGCCGGATAGCCGACCGGCAAGATCATGACGGGCTTTTCGTGGTCCGGACGCCCGCAGAGGGCGCCAAGAAATTTCATCGGATTCGGTGTGTGTTCAAGGCAGACCAGCCCCGCGTGGTGGATCGCCGCAATCAGGAGGCCGGTCGCGATCCCCACGCTTTCCGGCACATAGTAGTTCTTGTAGCGCGCGCCATCGTCGGTCATGCCATATCGCTGGGCGAAAACCACGATCAGCCAGGGGGCGTCGGTCAAATGTGGCTTCGAGACGCCCGTGCCGATGGGTTCAAGTGCGGCAAGCCATTCGTCTCCCGCACCACCGGCATAGAAGGCGCGCTCCTCGTCCTCGGCACCCTCGCGGATGCGGGCCTTCATCGCCGGATCGGAGATCGCCACGAAATGCCAGGGCTGGTGGTTTGCTCCCGAAGGTGCCGTCCCGGCAGCGGCAATGCAGGCGGCAATCACCGCCTCGGGCACCGGCCTGGTGGAATAGTCCCGCACGGAATGCCGTTTCCGCATGTAGGCGAGGAACTCTTCGGCCGCCGCCCGCGCCTCGTCGGCTTCGCGCTGGACCCGGTCGGGCAGCGGCAACGGCTGGTAGTTCACTTCTCCCTTACGATACATCAGCCGCCTCCGATCAATGCTCCTGCGGCAAAGACCAAAGCACCCCCGACCACAACCTGCAAGGCCGCACGCAGGAAAGGCGTCTCCATGAAGCGGTTCTGAATCCAGGCAATCGCCCAAAGTTCGACGAACACCACGATCATCGCGATGGTTGTAGCAGTCCAGAAGTCCGGGATCAGGTAGGGCAGCGCGTGGCCAAGCCCCCCGACGGTTGTCATCACGCCCGACGCAAGGCCGCGCTTCAGGGGCGACCCTCGGCCCGAGAGGACACCGTCGTCATGCGCGGCCTCGGTAAACCCCATCGAGATGCCGGCACCGACCGAAGCAGCCGACCCCACCAGGAATGTGGTCCAGGTGTCATGTGTCGCAAAGGCGGTGGCGAAGATCGGGGCCAAAGTGGACACCGACCCGTCCATCAGACCGGCGAGGCCAGGCTGCACCCAGGTCAGGATGAACTGGCGTCTTGCGGTCTGGTCCTCCTCCTCTCGCCGGTCGGGCGACAGATGGGTCTCTTCCAGCCGCCGGGCGTGGTTCTCGTGACCGGCTTCTGCCGCGGCCAGATCGCCCAGAAGCTTGCGGGTCTCGGCATCCTGGGTACGGGCCGCGGCGCGCTGGTAAAACTCCTGCGCGGTCCTTTCCATCGCGGCCGCCTCGCCACGCATGGCGTCCAGCGACAGGGATTGCGCCAGCCAGACCGGTCGCCTTGCATAGAACCCCGCGACATGCTCGCGCCGGATGAGCGGGATCACCTCGCCGAACCGCGTCCGATGCAGGTCGATCAGGCGTTGGCGATGGCCGTCCTCCTCGACCGCCATGCCATCGAAAACGGCTGCCGAAGCCGGGAAGTCGGGCCGCAGGCGTTCGGCGAAGCTGCGATAGATGCGGGCGTCGTCTTCCTCGGACGAGACGGCAAGGGCGAGAATCTCCTGCTCGGACAGGTCCGAGAAGCGACGGCGGAAGGTCAGGGCAGACAGCACGGCACACCTTATTTTGGAATGATTCTAATCTAGCGGCGAGGCCAGCCGGAGCAATGCCAGATTTTGAACTTTGGAGTTCACTTTTTGCTTGCCAAAGTAAACTTCCAAGTTTAGTTACGAATCTGAACCGAAGAGTTCAGACAGGAGACCAAGAATGACCCGCTTCGCCTATGCCCTTGCCGCCACCCTGGCCCTTGCCGCCCCGGTCGCCGCCGATTCGCTGAACATATTGTTGCCGACGCTGACCTTCCCGACCGAAACCGTGACCTCCTCGACCAAGGGCTGCGACGCCCCGGCTGCCATCTGCCAGCCGGCGGAGTGACCGCCTCGCTTGCCGCGCCGGATCGTGATGGTCTATGGTCCCTTCCGGGGGGTTCGATGAACGTCATTGCCGATCACGGGGTCCGGCGCGGCCGAAAGTTCGATCAGGTACTGCAAGGTGCCCGGACGATCTTCATGCGCGACGGGTTCGAACGCGCCTCGGTCGACGACATCGCGCGAGAGGCGGGGGTGTCCAAGGCGACGATCTACGCCTATTTCCCGGACAAGCAGCTCTTGTTTCTGGAAATCGCGCGCCGTGAATGCCACCGCCAGACCGAGGAAGCCGAGGCACTGGTGGAGGGCGACGTCCCGGTGCGGGTCGCCCTGACCATCGCTGCCGAGCGGATCGTGGCCTTCCAGCTGTCGGATTTTGGCCAGCGCATGTTTCGCATCGTCGTGGGCGAGGGAGAGCGCTTTCCGGGCCTCGGTCGCCAGTTCCACGACTTCGGGCCGGGGCTGATCCACGAGCGGCTGGTGCATCACCTGCGCTGCTATGTGAACAGCGGGCATCTTGTGATCGACGACATCGACCTTGCGGCGGATCAGTTTGCCCAGCTTTGCAAGGCGACGATCCATGAAAAGCTCATCTTCGGCATGGCCGAGACGATCACACCCGAACTGGCCCAGCGCAGCGTGCTTGGTGCGGTGGACATGTTCATGGCGCGCTATGGCGTGAAGGGCTAGGTCTTCAGACGGACCCGGGCTTTAGGGCCGCGCGGATCGCAGTCGAATTCCCCCGGATACGACATAAGCCAGGCCCGCAGGGATTTCTGCGGCGTATCAGCGATATCTATGCCCTGTTGATGCAAGGCCACCCCAAGCGACTGGATCGGATGTCCCGCCGAGCCAGCCGCCGCGATAAGCGCACGAGCCTTGCTGAGCATCTTGTTCGCTCCCTTTGGCGGCTTTGCCTTGGCTTGCGGTTTTGTCGTTGCCGTCGGCAGCAGCGCAGGTTTGCCTATCCGTTCGACCCGGCAGCCCTGTTCCCGCAAATGGCTCACCAGCGGGTCGAAGTCCCGGTCGTCGGAAACGATGACGAAGGTTGAAACCAGCCCGCGATGCAGAAAGTCCATGGCTGCGATTACCAGTGCCATGTCCGCCCGGTTCTTGCCGGCAGATGTTGTGCAATGCATTGCAACGCAGCCCGTTTCCTGCGCCCAATCCTTGTGAAGCGTCATGTCGCCGAACACGCGTCGAATTGTGATCTCACCCAGACGCGCGGCCTTGCTTTCAGCTTGGGACAATTCCGAGCGCGGAAAGTTGTCCCCGTCGATCAGCAGGGCAACGCGCGGCTTTGAGCTGGATACGGGCGACAGGTCCACGGAAAAAACGCAGCAGGATTCGTTCCCTTAAGATTTGCCTGAGATTTTGGCCGTTTAAGGGCAATCACCCGTTCTCGCGCAGCACCGTCCCGGCCAGATACAGCGATCCGCAGATCAGCACCCGCGCCTCTGGCGAGGTTGCGGCGATCTCGGCCAGCGCCTCGGCGACCGATCCTGCCGTCACCGCCTCCTTCATCCCGGCCGAGAGGGCCGCATCCCGCGTCACCTCTGCCGGCAGCGTGTTCTTTTCGCCCGGGATCGATACGGCATACAGGCGCGTGACATGGGGTGCCAGCGGGCGCATGTAGCCGGTGACATCCTTGGTGTTCAGCATCCCGCAGATCAGATGGGTCTCGCGCTTTGGCATCCGCGCCAGCGTCGCCGCCACCGCCTCGCCCCCTGCCGGGTTGTGGCCCCCGTCCAGCCAAAGCTCCACCTGCGGTGCGCTGTCCACCAAGGGGCCATGCCGAAGGCGCTGCATCCGGGCGGGCCAGTAGGCGCCGGTCACCGCCGCCTCGCAGGCCGCTTCATCACGGCCCAGAAGACGAAGCGCGGCAATCGCCGCCCCGGCATTCTGGATCTGGTGGGGGCCGGGCAGGTTCGGCAGCGGCAGGTCGAGAAGCCCGTTTTCGTCCTGATAGACCAGCCGGCCGCGATCCTCGAACGCGTTCCAGTGCTGGCCGTAGGCCCAGACCGGCGCCCCCATCCGCGCGGCCTTCGCCTCGATCACGTCCAGCCCGTCCGGCTCCTGCGGTCCCACGACCACCGGCACGCCGCGCTTGATGATCCCGGCCTTTTCGCCCGCGATCTCGGCCAGGGTCTCGCCCAGATACTGCTGATGGTCGATCGACACCGGAGTGATGATTGTCAGCCGCGGGTGATCGACCACATTGGTGCAGTCGAGGCGGCCGCCAAGGCCCACTTCCAGCAGCGTCCAATCCGCCGGAGTGCGCGCAAAGGCCAGAAACGCCGCGCAGGTGGTGATCTCAAAAAAGGTGATCTCATCCGAGCCGTTGGCGGTCATGCATTCATCCAAGAGGGATGTCAGCGCCGGTTCGGAAATCAGCTCTCCCGCCAGCCGGATGCGTTCGTGGAACCGCGCCAGATGCGGCGAGGTATAGGCGTGGACGCGGTCCCCGCCCGCCTCAAGCCCGGCCCGGATCATCGCCTGGGTTGAGCCTTTGCCGTTGGTCCCGGCGATGTGGATCACCGGCGGAATCGACCGCTCCGGATGTCCCAAAGCCGCAAGAAGCCGTTCCACCCGGCCCATGGTCAGGTCGATGACCTTCGGGTGCAGCGTCATCATCCGCTCCAGGATGACGTCAGAGCCTTGCGACATGGTTCAGGCGCCCGCTGCCGCCTTGGCCTCGGCAGGCGCGGGCAGGTCGCCCTTGATCGCGGGCGGCTGGCCGGTCAGCATGCGGATCAGCGTCACCAACTCGTCCTTCAGCGCCTTGCGGTGGATCACGCGATCCAGCATCCCGTGATCCAGCAGATACTCCGCCCGCTGGAATCCCTCGGGAAGCTTTTCCCGGATCGTCTGCTCGATCACCCGGGCGCCGGCAAAGCCGATCTGGGCATTGGGTTCGGCAATCTGCACGTCACCCAGCATGGCATAGCTGGCCGTGACGCCGCCGGTCGTCGGATGGGTCAGGACGACGATATAGGGCAGGCCCGCTTCCTTCAGCATCTGTACCGCAACCGTTGTGCGCGGCATCTGCATCAGGGACAGCATCCCCTCCTGCATCCGCGCGCCGCCCGAAGCCGAGAACAGCACCAGCGGGCGCTTCAGCTTCACCGCGCGCTCCGCCGCCGCAAGGATCGCGTTGCCGACGTTCATGCCCATCGACCCCGCCATGAACGCGAAATCCTGCGCCGCGGCGACAATCGGCGTGCGGGCAATTTCGCCCTCGGCCACAAGCATCGCGTCCTTCTCGCCCGAGGCCTTCTGCGCCGCCTTGATCCGGTCGGTGTATTTCTTCTGGTCGCGGAAATGCAGCGGGTCCACCGCCGCTTCCGGGACCTTCACTTCGGCATAGATGCCGCCGTCGAACAGGGCGTCAAACCGTTCCCGCGGGCTGATCGCCATATGATGTTCGCAGGTGGTGCAGACGTTCTGGTTGGCCGCAAGTTCTCGGTGGAACAGCATCGTCCCGCATTCGGGGCATTTCGTCCAAAGATTCTCGGGCACCTCCCGGCGCGAGAACAGCGAGTTGATCTTTGGTCGGACGTAGTTGGTGATCCAGTTCATGCGGTGCCTGCTGCCCCTTTGGTCAGCCTCCGAAATAAGCCGGAGGGCCGCGAAATGCAATCAGCGGTGATCTGCCTGCCCGGGTGAAACTTTCATCCCGGCGAGCCCGTTCCTTTGGCATCGAACCGGAGGATTGCCATGCCCCAGGGCCCGCTTGTCTACCGCCAAAGATTCCTGACGCGCCTTGCGCATTGGCTTTGGGCGGTCTGCCTCTTCTTCCTGATGCTGACGGGGCTACAGATTTTCAACGCCCATCCCAGCCTGCACATCGGGCTGGAGGCCGGGTTCGACTATGACAACGCCATCCTTGAAATCGGCGCGCGCCAGGAGGGCGAGGCCCTGCGCGGCGTGACGCGGGTCTTCGGAGCCGAGTTCGACACGACGGGCTTCTTCGGCGTTTCGGATGGCGAGGTGCGGGCCATCCCTGCGGCGCTGACCATTCCGTCCTACCAGAGCCTTGCCACCGGACGGGTGATCCACTTCTTCTTCGCCTGGCTGCTGGTGGGCACCCTGTCGCTCTGGCTGGTCGCTTCGGCCCTGAACGGCCACCTCCGCCAGCTGATCCCGACCTTTGCCGATCTGCGCGCCCTGCCCCGCGACCTGATCGACCATGCCCGCCTGCGCTTTCACCATGGCGCCGGGTATAACGTGCTGCAGAAGCTCGCCTATGCCTCGGTCCTGTTCCTTGCCCTGCCGCTGATGATCCTGACCGGGCTTTCAATGTCCCCCGGCTTCAACGCCGCCGCGCCCTGGCTCCTGGAGCTGTTCCAGGGGCGCCAGACTGCCCGGACGATCCATTTCCTGACCATGCTGGCGCTGCTGGGCTTCTTCGCCGTCCACATGGCGATGATCCTACTTGCCGGCCCCCTGAACGAGATGCGGTCAATCCTGACCGGCTGGTATCGCACCGATGAGGCCCCCCATGATTGACCGTCGCACACTCATTCTGGGCGGTGCCGCCCTCGCGCTGTCCGGCTGCAAGGTCTTTGATGGCGCCTACGCAGGTGACAGTGCCCTGCGTCGTCTGTTCGCCAGTCACGAAGGCCTGACCCAGACCGCCCAGCGCGCGCTGATCGGCAACCGACTGGCCCCCGAGTTCTCCGAGGCCGACATCCGCCAGGGCCAGCGCCCGAACGGCTCGACCGACCCGACGGACGCAGACTATCGCCGGATGGCCGGGTCCGGATTCCGCGACTATCGCCTGACCGTCGCCGGACTGGTCGACACCCCGCAAAGCCTGTCGCTTGCCGACCTGACCGCCCTGCCGTCGCGCACCCAGATCACAAGGCACGACTGCGTGGAGGGGTGGAGTTGCATCGCCAAATGGCAGGGTGTCCCCCTGGGCACCGTTCTGCAGCAAGCCCGGCCAAAGCTCACCGCCCGCTACGCAGTCTTCCATTGCTACGACGCCATCGAACGCAGCCTGTCGGGCGAGGTCTTCTACTATGAGAGCATCGACCTGATCGACGCTTTCCATCCCCAGACGATCCTCGCCTATGCGATGAACGGAATGCCGCTTCCGGTGGCCAACGGCGCGCCCCTGCGACTCAGGGTCGAACGGCAGCTTGGCTACAAGATGGCGAAATACATCCACACCATCGAACTGACCGACAGCCTCGCCAGCTTTGGCTTCGGCAAGGGCAGCTACTGGGCCGACCGCGGCTATGAATGGTATGCGGGAATTTGAGGGCCAAGTTTCCCAAACTGGAAACTTGCCAGAATCCTTGTTCAAGGAATCCGGCCTTTACCCCCAGGTCGGGTGGAACTTGCCCGCTGGCGACAGGGTGAAGATCTCGCAACCTGTGGCCGTCACCCCGACCGAATGCTCGAACTGCGCCGACAGCGACTTGTCGCGGGTGACGGCAGTCCAGTCATCCTTCAGCACATGCGTCTCGGGACGGCGCAGGTTGACCATCGGTTCGATGGTGAAGAACATGCCCTCTTCCAGCACCGGCCCCGCTCCCGCGCGGCCATAGTGCAGGACATTCGGCGGCGCGTGGAACACCCGGCCCAGCCCGTGACCGCAGAAATCGCGCACCACACTCATGCCGGCGGCTTCGACATAGCTCTGGATCGCATGGCCGATGTCGCCAAAGGTATTGCCCGGCTTCACCATCGCGATGCCGCGCATCAGGCCCTCATGCGTGGTCCGGATCAGCCGGTCCGCCATCGGCGTCAGGCTGCCTGCGACATACATCCGGCTTGAATCGCCGAACCAGCCGTCGACGATCACGGTCACATCGATGTTCAGGATGTCGCCATCCTTCAGCGCATCGTCCTTCCGCCGCTTTTCCAGATCGCGCGAAATGGTCTCGGTCTTGCCCATCGGGATAGGGGCGCCGGGGATCCCGTGGCAGACCACATGGTTCACGCTGATGCAGGAGGCGTGCTGGTAGCCCTTGTAGCCGACCGTGGCCGAGATGACGCCCCGGCGGCGGATTTCCTCGGCGATGAAGTCGTTGATCGCCCCGGTCGTCGTGTCGGGCTGCACCAGCGGGGCCACGGCATCAAGGATTTCGGCGGCGATACGGCCAGCCGTGCGCATGCCGGCAAAATCCGCATCCTCATAGATGCGAATGCCGTCCTTGGTGATCCGGGCGCGAATGTCGTCCAAGCTGGTCTCCTTGGCCCCTACATAGGTGCGTTGCGCGGAATTGGCCAGAGGCCGGGGTTTGAAACGGCTGCGGCCAAGGCTATACCCGCGATCAAGACTTGCGGAGGAGCCCCATGACAAACCCGACAGCGGCAATCCTGGCGATCGGCGATGAACTCCTGTCCGGTCGCACGCGCGATTCGAACCTGCATTTCCTGGCGGGTGAGCTGACACGGACCGGCATCGCCCTGCGCGAGGCGCGGGTGGTGGCCGATGACCATGCTGAAATCGTCGCGGCGATCCGGGCCTTGTCAGCGAAATACACCCATGTGTTCACCAGCGGCGGAATCGGCCCCACACACGACGACATCACCGCCGATGCCGTCGCCGAGGCGATGGGGGCGAAGATCGGCCACCGGGCCGATGCGATGGCGCTCTTGCAGGCGCATTACGACCGTTCCGGCCTGCCGTTCAACGAAGCCCGGCAGCGCATGGCGCGCGTCCCGGAGGGGGCCGTGCTGATCGACAATCCGGTCTCGACCGCCCCCGGGTTCACCCTTGGCAATGTGCATGTCATGGCGGGCGTACCGGACATCTTTCAGGCCATGGTGGCATCGGTCCTGCCCGGGTTGTCCGGCGGCCCCCCGCTTCTGTCGCAATCCTTGCGGGTGATGCGCGGCGAGGGCGAGATCGCCGCCGCCTTCGGGGCGCTGGCCGCCGAGTTCCCCGATCTTTCGATGGGCTCCTACCCATTCATCACCAACGGCGCACATGGCACGAACCTCGTCGTGCGCGGCACCGATCCCGGACGGCTTGACGAGGTGATGATCAAGCTG
Organism: Rhodobacterales bacterium; assembly: GCA_017303485.1. Classification (GTDB taxonomy): domain Bacteria; phylum Pseudomonadota; class Alphaproteobacteria; order Rhodobacterales; family Rhodobacteraceae; genus Tabrizicola. The sequence continues at coordinate 4,931 of JAFLCY010000030.1, read as the reverse complement.
ACGCGGCTTTTCGGATGACCCCCGCGCTGCTGGCCGATGTGATGGAGGCGACCTGGCCACCGCTTCGCCGCTGGTCGCTTGGCCCCTTCACCCTGCGCGATGGCGGAGGAGGTGGCAAGCGCGTCTCGGCGGCCAGTTCTGAGGGCAGCTTCACCCCGGCCGAACTGGATGCCGCCGTCGCTGCCATGCCCGAACCTCTGATGCTGATCCGGGCCGGGGACGACGCGCTGGACGCCAGCCTTGCGGACCGGGGCTGGCGCGTTGTCGATCCCGTCATCGCCTATGCCGCCCCAGTTTCCGCGCTGACCGCCGACCTGCCCGGCCTGACAGCCTTTCCGCACTGGCCGCCTCTGGAGATCGCCCGCGCACTTTGGGCCGAGGGTGGCATCGGTCCGGGTCGCATCGCCGTGATGGATCGGGCAGCCGGGCCAAAGGCCGCTCTCCTTGGCAGGGTCGGGGACCGGCCGGCGGGTGTGGCCTTTGTCGCCTGCCACGGAACCGAGGCGATGGTGCATGCGCTGGAGGTGCAGGACGCGCGGCGTCGGCAGGGCCTTGGGCGCAACCTCCTCCATGCTGCGGCGAACTGGGCGGAACAGCAGGGTGCAAGCCGGTTGTCGCTGGTCGTCACCCGGCAGAACACCGCCGCCTGCGCGCTCTACGCTCGCCTTGGAATGGAAGTTGTGGGACAGTATCACTACCGAATGAAATGATCGCTGAAAGCGACCCGGGCAGTGCCGAAGGCTAGCATTCTTTTCCCCCTCCTGGCCGTTCTGGCCCAACCCGTCGCGGCCCTTACGCTGGACCTGCCGGCCAAGGTGCTGGGCGAGGAAACCCGCAGTGAGCTTCCGGGCAGTTACGCTCTGCCGACCGGTCCGTTCGACGGCCAGACCGTTCCGTCCCGTCAGGTTGAAGGTGCGCTGGACCAGCGGGCCTTCCGGCTGGATGCGCCGGGGGCAACGACGCTGGCGATCTTCGCTCCGCTGCGCGATCAGGTCGTGGCGGGCGGATACGAGATCATCTTTGAATGCGACGCCCGCGCCTGCGGTGGCTTCGATTTCCGCTTCAACACCGATGTGCTGCCGGAACCCGACATGCATGTCGATCTCGGCGATTTCCGCTTTCTGTCAGCACAGCGTGGGAACGAGGCCGTCTCGATCCTGGTCAGCCGCAGCGCGGGCGCGGCCTACGTGCAGATCACCCGGGTCGAGGATTCGCCCGTGCCCGCGATATCCGAAGTCACCCCGGTCGAACTGGACGACACAGTCCCGTCACAAGGCACAGCCGAGGCGCCGCCGCCCGCCTCGAACCTCACCGCCGCCCTGGACGGGGTTGGCTCGGCCGTGCTGGACGATCTTGTCTTCGCCAGTGGCGCGGCGACGCTGACGAACGGGGACTTCCCTTCGATTGCTGCCGTGGCGGCCTGGCTGGAGGCTAACCCGGACGGCGCAATCGCGCTGGTCGGTCACACCGATGCCTCCGGAAGCCTGGCGGCGAACACAGCCCTGTCGGAACGGCGGGCCGAAGCGGTGGCCAAGGTACTGATCGAGCGTTTCAAGGTGGATCCGGCCCGGGTGGCGGCCAAGGGAGTGGGTTACCTTGCCCCCCGCGCGACAAATCAGACCGAGGAAGGCCGGCAGAAAAACAGACGGGTCGAAGTGATCGTCACTTCGACCCGTTGACCGGTCAGGGGAGAGGGGCCCCGAACCGAAGATCTTGTCACCAGTTATCGGGGCCCTTGTCGGTATAGCGCCGCGCAAGAAAGTCGATGAAGGCCCGCACCTTCGGCTGCGTGAACCGCCCCGGCGGATAGACCGCGTAGATGCCCAGAACTTCGACCGGAAGGCCGGCGATGGCCTCTTCCACCAGGCCCTGCCGCATTGCGTCGGCATAAAGGAACGACGGCAGATAGGCGATGCCAAGGCCCGAGATCGCGGCGTTCAGCAGGCTTTGCCCGTCGTTCACCGTCAGCCAGCCGACCGAGCGGACCTGCCGCTTTTCGCCCGAAGGCGCGGTGATCTTCCAGACATTGCCGTTGGCCTGGTTGGAATAATGCAGAAGCTTGTGGTCGTTCAGATCGTCGATCTTCTGCGGGCGACCGAACTTCTGGAAATAGCCCGGCGCACCGATCATGCGCTTGGTGGTTTCGGTCAGCTTGCGGGCGCGGAGCGAGCTGTCCTCCAGCTCACCCACCCGGATCGCCATGTCGAAGCCTTCGCTGATCAGTTCGACATAGCGGTTGTTCAGGACCATGTTCACGGTGATGTCGGGATATTCCAGCAGGAAGTCCCCCAGGATCGGCGACAAGAGGTTCACGCCGAAATCCGTGGCGACCGACACGCGCAAGAGGCCCGAGGGCGCGGACTGCATCGAGGTTACCAGCGCGTCAGCCTCGCCAGCGTCGTTCAGAACGCGGCGGGCGCGATCATAATAGGCCAGACCGATCTCGGTCGGAGAGACGCGGCGCGTCGTGCGGTTCAGCAATCGCGCCCCAAGGCGCGCCTCCAGGGCGGACACATGTTTCGAAACTGCGGATTTGGAAATCCCCATCTTCTTGGCTGCATCGGTGAAGCCGCCCTGGTCCACCACCGTGGCAAAGGCCTCCATCTCTGTCAGTCGATCCATTTTGTCCTCTTCGGAACAGTCACGCCGGTTTGTTGTCATCAGGTTTCACTTCCAAATCGGGCAGGATGGCGGCAAACGCGCGTCCGATCCGGGGTATTGTGGGGGATCGTTCATGGCATCGAAACGTTTGCAGCCCCCGGAGGATCGGCGGCGGCATGCCAAAATGCACGGTTGAGCTGAGCGGGGAAAGGCTGGCACCCCCGTCATCGGCAGGAAATCGTTCCAAGACTGTCTACGATTTGGCAGCAGTCCGCTGCGCCTTTCGAGGGCTGTTCGCGACTCATGGAATATCTTTCTGGTGCCGCTTAGCTAGGCAACAAGGCGCGAAAGTCCGCGTCTTTCAATCGTGGATAGAAAAGGAGACTTCCATGAAACGCATCGCAATCCTGCTTGCCCCGTTCGCCCTGGCCACGGCCGCCCTTGCGCAGGCCACCCTGCCGGAAGTGCCGGATACCGACGGAAACGGCAGCTGGTCGCTGGTCGAGCTTCAGGCGGTCTGGACCGATATGACCGAAGAGGGCTTCACCGCCATCGACACGACCGCCGACGGCAACGTCGACGCGGCCGAACTGCAGGCCGCACTTGATGGCGGCGTGATCACGGTGCCCGAAGCGGCAACCAACGGCTGACCCCCCTCGTCGTTCGACTTCGTCGCCTCCTCGGACCTTTGGCGAGGAGGGACGAAGTCATCGACGAGCTTTCCTTACAGCCCTGCCGCCAGACGCGCCGCCTGATCTATCGCGCGCTTGGCATCCAGCTCGGCCGCCACGTCCGCCCCGCCGATCCGATGGTGGGGGATGCCACGACGGTCCAGCTCTGCGCTGAGCCCACGTTCCGGCTCTTGCCCTGCGCACAGCACCACGGCATCGACCGCGAGCAGTTCCGGCTGCTCGCGGTTCGGGCCGTGGCTGATCCACAGCCCCTCAGGCACGATCCTTTCGTAATTCAGCCCGCCCTGCATCCGGACCCGCTTCATCGCGAGGCTCGCCCGGTGAATCCAGCCGGTCGTCTTGCCAAGGCCACGGCCCGGCTTTTCCGCCTTGCGCTGCAAGAGATGCACTTCCCGCGCCGGGGGATGCGGATGCGGCCCCTCCGGGTTCAACCCGCCCCGGTCGTGCCATGGCGCGCTGACCCCCCATTCCGTGCGCCAGAGCTTCGGGTCCAGCGTCGCGCTGATGCCCTCCTGCACCAGCGTCTCGGCCACGTCGAAGCCGATTCCGCCGGCACCCACAACTGCAACCCGGTGGCCGACCTGCGCACCCTTCAGGACGTCGATGTAGGACAGGACATTCGCCCCGGCCTCGACCGGGATCCCCGGATCGCGCGGCGTGACGCCGGTGGCGATGACAATCTCGTCAAAGCCTTGCAGGTTCTCCACCGTCGCCGCCTGCCCCAACCGCACCTCGGCCCCCGACTGGCGGAGCATTGCGGCGAACCAGTCCACCAGCCCGTGAAACTCTTCCTTTCCCGGAACCTGTTTTGCCAGATTCAGCTGCCCGCCGACTTCGTTAGCCTTGTCGAACAGCACGACCCGATGCCCGCGCGACGCTGCCACGATTGCCGTCATCATCCCCGCCGGGCCCGCCCCCACCACGGCCACCCGCTTCACGGCTTCGGCGGGCGCATAGACAAGCTCGGTCTCATGGCAGGCGCGCGGGTTCACCAGGCACGAGGTCAGCTTTCCCGAGAATGTATGGTCAAGGCAGGCCTGGTTGCAGGCGATGCAGGGAGCGATTTCTGCCGCCCGTCCGCTGGCAGCTTTCGCGATGAACTCGGCATCCGCCAGCCAGGGCCGCGCCATCGAGACCATGTCGGCGGCCCCGTTTGCCAGCAGCTCCTCGGCCACGTCCGGCGCGTTGATCCGGTTCGAGGCGATCACCGGGATCCCCACCTCGGGCCGCAGCCGCGCCGTCAGCGGGGCGAACTCCGCCCGGGGGACCGAGGTGGCAATCGTCGGCACCCGGGCCTCGTGCCAGCCGATCCCGCTGTTCAGGACTGAAGCGCCCGCAGCCTCGATTGCCTTCGCCAGCTGGACAACCTCATCCCAGGTCGAGCCGTCCGGCACACACGGTCCCGAGCCGATCACGCTGAGGTCGTCGCCAATCACGTCTGAGATGGCGAACGTCACGACGGTGCCGCGGCACGCCGCGGCGAGGCGCCCGCCCTTCACCCGCGACAGATGCTTGCGCACGGCGTTGAGCGCCGTGATGTCGGCCCCGCCTGTCATCACGTGCGCGACCGCGCGCTGCTTGACGGCCAGGGTCAGGCCCTCGACGGGCGCCGCCATGAGAGCGCTGGCGCCGCCGGAG
>JAFLCY010000029.1 GCA_017303485.1 Rhodobacterales bacterium | reverse complement strand
CGGTGACGACCGGGATCAGCGAATTGCGCAGGACGTGTTTCAGCACGACCGTGCGCTCCGACATGCCCTTGGCGCGGGCGGTGCGCACATAGTCCATTCCCATGTTGTCCAGCATGGAAGAGCGCATGTAGCGGCTGATGGCAGCGGCATTGGCCAGGCCCAGCGTCATCACGGGCAGGGCCATCTGCTTCATCTGCTGGAGGAAGGTGGACCAGCTGGTGACGGAAAGCTGGGTGTCGTATTTGGTCGGGAACCAGCCAAGCCAGACCGCGAAGATGATGATGAAGAGGGTGCCCGAGAAGAAGGTCGGCACCGAAAAGCCGATCATGGCGAAGAGGGTGCCGGTCTGGTCGAACCAGGAATACTGACGGTAGGCGGAATAGATGCCGATGGGCACGGCGATCAGGATGCCGACCAGATAGGCGGTGCCGATCACGGTCAGGGTCTGGGGAATGCGCTGGCCGATGATGGTGAAGACCGGGCTGCGCGACTGCCAGGACAGGATGCGCTGTTCGCCCTCGGCCCAGTGCGTGCCGAACCAGCCGTCGAACAGGTTGGCGGGCTCGACCCAGAAGAACTGCCGGAGCCAGAGGAAATAGCGGAAGATGACCGGCTGGTCGGCGCCGAGCGCCTCGATCATCTTCTGGCGCGTCTCGGGCGGGACGGTCAGCGGAATTTCGGACATGGGCGATCCGGGCGCGAGATCCACCAGCAGGAAGATCACCAGGCTGATGACCAGAAGCGTCGGGATGGCCAGCAGAAGCCTGCGAAGCGTGAAGGTGAGCATGGCGGCTGTGCCCTGGATCGGAGGAGAAAGAAGGCTGCGGGGCCGGATCACCGGCCCCGCAAGGGATGTGTCACTTGACGCGGAACCAGTCCGCGACGTTCCACAGTTCCGAGTCCCAGGCGTTGATCTGCACGCCGCCAAGCGCGTTCGAATGCGCCGAGAGCGTGCCGCGATGGACCAGCGGAACCACGATCATGGAGTCCTTCGTCACCATGTCGTTCAGTTTCTTGGCGATGTCCTGACGCGCGGCGATGTCGGTCGTCGTCGCGAGCGAGGCGTAGAGCGCGTCGTATTCCGGGGTGCAGAAGCGGTTGATGTTCTCACCCTGCCACTGGCTTTCCGGGGTCGGAGCGTTCTTGCACTGGTACTGGCCCAGATAGCTTTCCGGATCGGGGCTTTCCGAGTTGTTGGCATACATCTCGACGTCGGCATAGAACTTCTGGAAGGTGTCGGGCGAACCCGGGTCACCGCCGAAGAACACGCCCGGGTCGATGGCCTTCAGCTCTACTTCGACGCCCAGTTCGGTCCACCAGTCCTTGATCAGCGCCTGGAAGTCCTGGCGGATCGGGTTGACGGTGGTCTGGTACAGGATGTGCAGCTTCTTGCCATCCTTGTCGCGGATGCCGTCGCCGTCGCTGTCGGTCCAGCCGGCTTCTTCCAGGAGCGCCTTGGCGCCTTCCATATCCTGCGCGACGCAGCCGGTGTTGTCCGAAGCCCAGTCTGCCGGCGCGGGGATGACGTTGCAGGTCGGGTTGCCGCCGGCACCGTAGCCGACTTCGACCAGGATCGAGCGGTCGATGGCCTTGGACAGCGCGGTCCGCACCTTGATGTCCGACAGGATCGGGTGGGGATGCTTGGCCGTGGCGCGCTCACCCTCGGGAAGGGCCGGGTCAGGGTCGGTGGTGTTCATTTCCAGCCGCTCGACCAGGGTGCCGAAGGCGACGACGAACTCGCCCTTGCCGGCTGCCTTCATCGATTCCTGGGTTTCGGGAGGAATCTGCGTGTTCCAGGCGTAGTCGAACTCGCCGGTCTCCATCACGGCGCGGGCCGAGCCTTCGGCATCGCCGCCGCCCTTGATCACGGCGGTCGCGAAGGCCGGCTTGGCCGGGTCACGGTAGTTCTCGTTCATCGCCATCGACACGGTGTCGTTGACGGTGAAGCCGGTCACCTTGAACGGGCCGGTGCCGATCGGCATGTTGTTGGCGTCGGTGCAGGTGGGCGCGGCCGCGCCGATGCAGGCTTCGAACTGCTTCTTCTGCAGGACCGGCGACAGGGCCGAGACGAAGGCGGTGTAGGGGTTGGCCTTCGGGCCGGAGAACGTCACCTTGATCGTCGAGGGATCGACGGCCTCGACCGAAGCGATGCCTTCGAACTTGGTGGCCTGCGAGCAGCCGCCCTCGGGATGGGTGCAATACTGCCAGGTGAAGACCGCGTCGTCAGCGGTGACCGCGGTGCCGTCCGACCATTTCAGGTCCGGAAGCAGCTTCCAGGTGATCGAGGTCATGTCGGCGGAAATGCCGCCATTGTCCAGCGTCGGGATTTCAGCGGCCATCTTCGGCACCAGCACGCCTTCCGGCGTCAGGCCCGCGAGCGGCTCCAGCACCATGGACGCGGCGTAGATGTCCTTGGTCCCGCCGGAGAGGTAGGGATTCATGATCGACACGGCCTGAGGGAAGGTGAGCTTCACCTCGCCGTCGGTGCCGCGGTCGGCAAAGGCCGCCGGGGCAATCCCCAGCATGGCCACTGCGCCCAGAAGGGCGGCTCTGAGTTTCATCGGGTCTCTCCTTGTTGGTTACGCTCTTGGTTCTTGAGTACAGCGGCCTCGGATGCGCCGGTTGATCCGGCGTCGGGTGTTGTTCCGTAAAGATGGCAGGCGACCAGGCGGCCGGGTTCCACTTCTTCCAGCGCAGGCTTCACCGTGCGGCAGATATCCATGACCTTGGGGCAGCGGGTGCAGAAATTGCAGCCCTTCGGCGGATTCGCGGGCGAAGGCACGTCGCCCTTGAGGATGATCCGGTTGCGCCGCGCCGCAAGCTCGGGGTCGGGCTCGTTCACCGCCGACAACAGCGCCTCGGCATAGGGATGCAAGGGGCGTGAGTAGAGATCCTTCGACGGCGACAGTTCGGCGATGCGGCCAAGGTACATCACGGCCACGCGCTGCGCGAGGTGACGCACCATCGACAGGTCGTGGCTGATGAAAAGGTAGGTGAGACCCAGCTTTTCCTGCAGGTCTTCCAGGAGGTTGACGACCTGTGCCTGGATCGAGACGTCAAGTGCGGCGATGGGTTCGTCGCAGACGATGAACCGCGGCTTCAGCGCAAGGGCGCGGGCAATGCCGATGCGCTGGCGCTGGCCGCCGGAAAACTCGTGCGGGAAGCGGTTCACGAAGCGACGGTTGAGGCCGACCTGATCCATCAGTTCGTAGACGCGCTCCAGCTTCTGATCGCGGCTCCAGGCGGTATGTTCGTCCAGCGGTTCACTGACGATCTCGGCCAGTGTCATCCGGGGGTTGAGGCTGGCCTGCGGGTCCTGGAAGACCATCTGCATGGTCGGACGCTTGCGGCGCAGCGGCTCGGGCGCAAGTTTCGCCACGTCGTCGCCGTCGATCACCACGCGGCCCGCCGTGGGTTCGTAGAGCCGCAGCATGGCACGGCCCACGGTGGACTTGCCGCAGCCGGATTCGCCGACGAGACCAAGGGTCTGCCCGGCCAGGATGTCGAAGGACACCCCGTCCACCGCCTTCACGTCGCCGGTGTGTTTGCGGAAAAGCCCGGTGTAGATCGGGAAGTGCATCTTCAGGTCTTCGACCTGCACGAGGGGCGTGGCGGCTGCGTCAAGCATGGGCGGGCTCCACCATTGCGGGAGCGTGCCAGTGGCAGGCTACATCGTGGCCCTGTCCGACCGCCTGGCCATCGACCGCGCGGCGGGACGGGTTGGCGGCATCGCAGGCGTCGAAGCGGTATTCGCAACGCGCGCGGAAGGGGCAGGCGGTCAGGGGGCCGGTCAGGATCGGCGGCTGGCCCTCGATGACCTTCAGGCGCGTTTCGCGTTCGCCCGTGATGCGCGGGATCGTCTGCAGCAGCGCGCGGGTATAGGGATGCTGCGGGTTGGCGAACAATTCCCTGACCGGGGCATGTTCGACGATCTGGCCGCCGTACATGACCATGACGCGGTCTGCGATCCCGGCGATGACGCCAAGGTCATGGGTGATCCAGATGATCGCCATCCCGAGCTTGCGGCGCAGTTCCTTGACCAGTTCCAGGATCTGCGCCTGGATGGTCACGTCAAGCGCGGTGGTGGGTTCATCCGCGATCAGCACGTCGGGGTCGCAGGCCAGCGCGATGGCGATCATCACCCGCTGGCGCATGCCACCGGAGAACTGGTGCGGATACTGGTAGAGGCGGCGGCGGGCATCGGGGATGCCGACCAGCTCCAGAAGCTCGACCGCCCGGGCCTCGGCCTGGGGTTTCGTCATCTTCAGGTGCTTGATCAGGGGCTCCATGATCTGATTGCCCAGCGTGAAGACCGGGTTCAGGCTGGTCATCGGGTCCTGGAAGACGAAGCCGACCTTGGCACCGCGCACCGAGCGCAACTGCTCATCCGGCATGGCCAGAAGATCCTGCCCGTTCAGCAGTGCCGTGCCACCCCGGATGTCCGCCGGCGGCGACGGCAGGAGCCTGAGCAGGGACATCATCGTCACGGACTTGCCCGAGCCGCTTTCCCCCACCACGCCCAGAAGCTCCCCCGGTTTCAGGTGGAAGCTCACGTCGTTCACGGCGTGGATTTCGCCACCGCGGGTGCGGAATACGGTCTTGAGGTCCCTGACTTCAAGGACGGACGCGGCCGGTTCGGCCATTCAGTTCTCCCCGCGACGTTCTTAGTTCTTGTTATTATTGGCTGTTTTTGCAGCCTGACAACCTTTGGTTGCCTCTTTGGCGACAACTCTTTCCGATTCTTGGCCTTCTATCAATCCCGATTTTCGGTGCGATTCCAGACTGTTCACCCGGCAGAATGACCGATTTCCAAGGCAATCTGCCAGATATTGACTTGACCTGCACCCGGGGACAGGCTGGCCACCACATGTAGATTTGGCAAGGAAAATCGTGATGGCCCCGCTGACGCCGCGTCAGATTCTGGATCAACTGGTCAGCTTCCCGACTGTCAGCCGCGACTCGAATCTGGCGCTGGTCGATTGGCTGGAGGATTATCTGTCGGGCCACGGGATAAGATGCTTCCGACACTGGAACGAGGACCGGCAGAAAGCGGCGCTGATCGCCCATGCGGGCCCCTGGATGGACGGCGCTGTCGTCTTGTCGGGACATTCCGACGTGGTGCCGGTGGACGGCCAGGCCTGGACCTCGGACCCCTGGACCGTGGTGGAGCGGGAGGGCCGGCTTTACGGGCGCGGCACCTGCGACATGAAGGGCTATGTGGCCCTTGCCGTCTGGGCGCTGGTCGAAGCTCAGCGGCGTGGCGTGGCGCGGCCCTTGCAACTGGCGCTCTCCTACGATGAGGAACTGGGCTGCACCGGCGCGCCGCCGATGATCGAGACGATGCAGGAGGTCGTCCCGAAGGGGGAGATCGCGCTGATCGGCGAGCCGTCGCGGATGAAGGTGATCACCGGGCACAAGGGCGGCACCGGCTATGCGGTGCATGTGAAGGGGTTCGAGGTGCATTCCTCGCTCTTGCCCGAAGGGGTCTCGGCGATCATGGAGGGCGCGCGGCTGATCCAGTGGGTCAATGACCGGAATGACGAAATCCGGGCCCGACCGCCAGGGGCCGTCGGGGGGCGGTTTCATCCGCCCTTCACCACCTTGCACATCGGTCGCATCCAGGGCGGCACGGCGGACAACATCACGGCTGCCGATTGCCGGTTCGCGGTCGAGATGCGCTGCGTGCCGGATGATGACATCGAGGCGCATGCGGGGGCTTTCCGCGCGGCAGCGGCAGCTTTGGACAAGGCGCTTAAGGCAAGGCGGCCGGAAGCCGGGGTGCATCTGGAGAAGTTCTTCGATGTTTCCGCCCTGCGCCCCGAGGTGGAGGGTCCGGCCGAGGCGCTGGCTCGGGCATTGTCGGGGGAGAATCAGACGGGTGTGGTGTCCTATGGCACCGAAGCCGGGCAGTTCCAGGATGCAGGATACTCGGCGGTGGTGATCGGACCCGGCGACATCGCGCAGGCGCATCAGCCGGATGAATACCTTGAAGTGTCGGAGTTTCAGGCCGGACAGCGCTTCATGGAAAGGCTCCTGGAGCGGCTGGCATGAGTTTTCCGATTTCGGAGGCCTCCCCCATCCGCTTTGCGGCCCCCTTGCCTGTGCGCGCCGATGTGGTGGTGATCGGCGGCGGGGTGATCGGGGTGATGACAGCCCGGTTCCTGCGCGAGCGCGGGTTATCGGTCGTGCTGTGCGAAAAGGGCCGCATCGCGGGCGAGCAGTCGAGCCGCAACTGGGGCTGGGTGCGCCAGCAGGGCAGGGATCCCGGCGAATTGCCGATCATGGTGGAGAGCCTGTCGATCTGGAAGCGGCTGGCCGCCGAAATGGGCGACGCGCTGGGGTTCCGGCAGACCGGGGTCCTGTATCTGGCAAAGACGGATGCGGAAATTGCCGGCTTCGAGGCCTGGACCGAACATGCACGCGCGAACGGAGTTGATACGCGGCTGCTGGCGGCTGGCGAAACCATGGCGATGCTGAAGGGGGCAGCAGCACCATGGAAAGGCGGGCTTTTCACCGCCTCCGACGCGCGGGCCGAGCCCTGGGTGGCGGTTCCGGCGCTGGCGGCGGCGGCAGAGGCGAAAGGCGTGGCAATCCGCGAGGCCTGTGCGGTTCGGGGGCTGGATCTGGCGGCGGGCAGGGTCGCGGGTGTGGTGACGGAGGCAGGCCGGGTGGCCTGCGACCATGTTGTCGTCGCGGCGGGGGCCTGGTCGCGGCTGTTCCTTGGCCAGCATGGCGTGCGCATTCCGCAACTGTCGGTGCTTGCCTCGGTCGCGGCGACCGAACCGATGCCGGAGATTTTCCCTGGCAATGCCGCCGATGACGACTTCGCCTTCCGTCGTCGCGCCGATGGCGGCTATTCGATCGCGCCGGGTGGCGAGCATGATTTCTTCATCGGTCGCGGGGCCTTCGCCAGCCTGAGATTCTATCTGACGATCCTGCGGAAGGATTTCCGGTCGACGACGTTTCGTCTCGCGGCCCCGAAGGGCTATCCTGACGCCTGGGGTACGCCGCACCGCTGGGCCATGGACCGGGAAAGCCCGTTCGAACGGATGCGCATCCTTGATCCGGCGCCGAACATGTCCAGCTTGTCCGCCGTGCAGGACAGTTTCGCCAGGGCCTTCCCCACGCTGGGGCGTCCGAAGCTGAAGACCGCCTGGGCCGGGATGATCGACAGCCTGCCCGACGTGGTTCCCATCGTCGATCACGCACCGGTCCCGGGCCTGACCATTGCCACCGGGATGAGCGGGCATGGCTTCGGCATCGGGCCGGGGATGGGGCGGGTGGTTGCGGACCTGGTCGCGGGCCATGCGACCGGACACGACCTCAGCCGGTTCCGCTTTTCGCGGTTCAGCGATGGCAGCCGAATCGAGCCCGGCCCGAGCCTTTAGTCAACCGTCGCCGGATAGCCCGCCGTGTCGAGCGCCCGGAGCAAGGCGGCGGCGGGTGCAGGGCCAGCGACTTCGACCTTGCGGGCGGCCAGGTCAACGGTGACGGCACCGGCTTCCGGCACGGCTGCAAGCGCGGCTTCGACCGTGGCCTTGCAGTGATTGCAGCTCATGTCGGGAACGGAGAGAGTTGTCATCGGATCTCCTTTCAGGCGGGGGATTGACCCTCAGGTCGGGCCTTGCGTCAAGACCTGCAAGCCCGGAACCGTAGAAACACCGGGGTCCGCCAGCAGAATCAGCTGTCCGCCGTTCCCAAATCGCTTTAAATAGCTTAGACACGCGTCATGTTTGCGGTAACATGAGCAAATGTTCGTCCATTGGGCAGGAGGCCCGTGAACCCCTTGCGACAGTTGAAAGCCTGCTTGACCGCCGCCGCATGGCGCTTAGGCTTTCTCAGGAGAAGACCTTGCTGGATAGACCCGTGACCGATCTGAGCGTGACCCCGAATATCCTGCAGGCCAGCATCCTGCGGCACCTGACCTTTACCGTGGGCAAGGACGCCCCGCACGCCAGCGCGCATGACTGGCGCATGGCGCTTTCCCACGCGATCCGCGACCAGATCGTCGAGCCCTGGTTCGCCTCGACCCGCCGCACCTGGGCGGAAGACAAGAAGCGTGTCTACTACCTGTCGATGGAATTCCTGATCGGCCGCATCCTGGAGGATGCGATGATCAACCTCGGGCTTTACGACATGGCCGCCGAGGCGATGGCGCATTTCGGGCAGGACATCCGGGCGGTGATCGACGACGAACCCGATGCGGCGCTGGGGAACGGCGGCCTCGGGCGGCTGGCGGCCTGTTTCATGGAATCAATGGCGACGCTGGGTTGCCCGGCCTATGGCTATGGCATCCGCTATGAGCATGGCCTCTTCCGCCAGCATTTCGACCAGGGCCGTCAGGTCGAGACGCCGGAAAACTGGCTGGCGCAGGCGCATCCCTGGGAATTCGCCCGGCCTGAAAGTGCCTATACCATCGGGTTCAAGGGCCATGTCGAGACCCGCGACGGGCGCGAGATCTGGTATCCGCAGGAAACGGTGACGGCTGAGGCGTTCGATACGCCGGTGATCGGCTGGCAGGGCAAATGGGCCAACACGCTGCGGCTCTGGGGGGCGAAGGGGACACGAAATTTCGACCTCGAACGCTTCAACCGGGGGGACTACGCGGCAGCGGCGGAACCGGAGACGCTGGCGCGGACGCTGAGCCGCGTGCTGTACCCGGATGACACCACCTATCAGGGCAAGGAACTGCGCCTGAAGCAGGAATTCTTCCTGACTTCCGCCGCCTTGCAGGACATCCTGCGCCGCTATCTGGCGAACCACAGCGACCTGCGCGCGCTGCCCCGCCATGTGGCGATCCAGATGAACGACACCCATCCGGCGATTGCCGGGCCAGAGCTGATCCGCCTCTTGTCGGACGAACATGGCTTGCCCTTCGATGACGCGCTGACCATCGCGCGGGCCTGTCTGGGGTATACGAACCACACGCTTCTGCCGGAAGCGCTTGAAAAATGGGCGACTTTCACTTTCGGCAACGTGCTGCCGCGTCACATGCAGATCGTGGAGCGGATCGACAGCTGGCACCGCCGCGCCTATCCGAACCGGCCGCACTACGTCGGCATCGTGAAGCATCAGGAAGTGCGGATGGGCGAACTCGCCTTCATCATGAGCCACAAGGTGAACGGCGTCTCCGCGCTGCATTCCGATCTGGTGAAGCAGAACCTGTTCCCGGAACTGAACGCTTTGCATCCGGGGCGGATCATCAACGAAACCAACGGGGTGACACCCCGGCGCTGGCTGCGGATGGCGAACCGGCCCCTGTCGTCGCTGATCACGAAGACCATCGGAAGCGGTTGGGAAGCCGACCTTGACCGGCTGCGCGAGCTGGAACCACATGTGCCCGACGCGGGCTTCCGGGCCGACTTCGCCGCGGCCAAGCGCGAGAACAAGGTGGCCCTGTCCAACTGGATCGGGCGCGAGTTCGGGTTGAACGTCTCGCCGGACGCGCTGTTCGACGTGCAGATCAAACGCATCCATGAATACAAGCGGCAGCTTCTGAACATCCTTCAGACCATCGCGCATTGGCAGCGGGTGCGGACGAACCCGAAGGCGGGATGGGTGCCCCGGGTGAAGATCTTTGGCGGCAAGGCGGCGCCGGGCTATGCTGTGGCAAAGGAAATCATTCGTCTTATCAATGACGTGGCGACGGTCGTTAATGCTGATCCCGTGACGGGGGATCTTCTGAAGATCGTCTATCCGCCGAACTACAACGTCACGATGGCCGAGCGGGTGATCCCGGCGGCGGACCTGTCGGAGCAGATTTCCACGGCAGGGAAAGAGGCGTCCGGCACCGGGAACATGAAGTTCATGATGAACGGCGCCCCGACCATCGGCACGCTGGACGGCGCGAATGTCGAGATATTGCAAGAGGTTGGCGCCGAGAACTTCTTCCTCTTCGGCCTGACCGCCGAGGAGGTCCAGAAACGCCGCGAGGACCCGGACCATGCGCGCAAGGCGATCGAGGCAAGCCAGCCCCTGATGGATGTGCTGCAGATGATCGCCGAAGGCCGGTTCTCACCCGATGAGCCGGGGCGATATCATGGCCTTGTGCATGGCATGTGGCATTCGGACTATTTCCTCGTCGCCTCGGATTTCGCCGCCTACCACGCCGCGCAGGGCGAGGTGGACAAGGCCTATCTCGACACCGACCGCTGGTGGAGGATGGCCGCGATGAACACGGCGCGGAGCGGGTTCTTCTCGTCCGACCGGACGATCCGCAGCTACATGGAAGAGATCTGGCAGGCATCATCCGCGCTCTGACGCGCTTTCGGGAGGGGAAGCATGGCCGGGACGACACTGGACAACGGCGCAGCCGAGGCGATTGCCGGGGGCTGGCATGGCGATCCCTTCGGCGTGCTCGGGCTGCACAAGGCGGCAAAGGGCTGGGAACTGCGCGCCTTCGTGCCCGGCGCGGACCGGCTCTGGGTGATCACGGGCAAGACCGTGGCCGAGGCGGAGGCCTGGCCGGGGTTGCCGGGGCTTTTCACGCATCAGATGGCGCGGAAGGCGAACTACAGGTTTCGCGCGGAAGGCCATGGAACGACTTGGGATTTCGAGGATCCCTATCGTTTCGGCCCGGTCCTTGGCGAGATGGACGAGTATCTCTTGGGCGAAGGCAGCCACCGGCGGCTTTGGCAGGTGCTTGGCGCGCATGTGATGACGCATGAGGGCGTGGAGGGCGTCCATTTCGCCGTCTGGGCGCCGAATGCGGAACGGGTTTCCGTGGTGGGCGACTTCAACGTCTGGGATGGCCGCCGCAACCCGATGCGCCGTCGTGGCGCGACGGGAGTGTGGGAGATCTTCATGCCGGGCCTGACCGAAGGCACGGCCTACAAGTACGAGATCAAGGGACCGGGCGGGGCGGTGATGCCCCTGAAGTCTGATCCTGTCGGCTTTGGCTCTGAACATCCGCCCGCAAATGCCTCTGTTGTCAGGACAATCCGCGGAAAATGGCAGGACGGGGACTGGATGGAGGGCCGGGCGGCCAAGCACACGACCGACGCGCCGATTTCGGTCTACGAGGTGCATCTCGCCTCATGGAAACGCGCACCGGGAAACCGGATGCTGAGCTACGAGGAACTGGCCGAGCAACTGGTCGACTATGCCGCCGACATGGGTTTCACCCATATCGAATGCCTGCCGGTCAGCGAATATCCGTTCGACGGGTCCTGGGGGTATCAGCCGGTGGGGATGTTCGCCCCCACCATCCGCCACGGCACCCCGTCCGAATTCCGCGCCTTCGTCGATGCAGCGCACAGGAAGGGGCTAGGCGTCATCCTCGACTGGGTGCCGGGCCATTTCCCGACCGATCCGCATGGGCTCGGCCGGTTCGACGGCACCGCGCTTTATGAACATCAGGACCCGCGCGAAGGCTTCCACCAGGACTGGAACACGCTGATCTACAACTACGGCCGGGTGGAGGTGAAGAACTACCTTGTCTCCAACGCCTTGTACTGGCTGGAGGAATATCACGTCGACGGCCTCAGGGTGGATGCGGTGGCCTCGATGCTCTACCGCGACTATTCCCGAAAGCATGGCGAATGGGTGCCGAACAAGGATGGCGGGCGCGAGAACTACGAGGCGATCGACGTCCTGCGCACGACGAACATCACCGCCTATGGCGAATGCCCCGGCATCATGACCATCGCCGAGGAATCGACGGCCTTTCCCGGCGTGTCGCGCCCGGCGAACTGGGGCGGCCTTGGTTTCGGGTTCAAATGGAACATGGGCTGGATGAACGACACGCTGTCCTACATCCAGAAAGACCCGATCTACCGGCGCTATCACCATCACCAGATGACCTTCGGCCTCGTCTATGCCTGGTCGGAGAACTACATCCTGCCGATCAGCCATGACGAGGTTGTCCACGGCAAGGGCAGCATGCTGTCGAAGATGCCGGGCAATGCCTGGGAGAAGTTCGCCAACCTGCGGGCCTATTACGGCTTCATGTGGGCGCATCCGGGCAAGAAGCTTCTGTTCATGGGGCAGGAGTTTGCGCAAGGGGCGGAGTGGAACCACAACCAGAGCCTCGACTGGCATCAGCTTGATATTGCAGATCATCGTGGCATGCAGCGGCTGGTGCGCGACCTGAACCGGGTCTACCGCGGGACGCGCGCCCTGCATGTGAACGACACACGACCCGAGGGGTTCGACTGGATCGAATCGAACGATGCCGAGGCGGGGGTCTATGCCTGGGTCCGCAAGGGCACCGACGGCGACAAGCCGGTGGTGGCCGTCGTCAACATGACACCCATCGAGCGCAAGTACCGGCTGGGGCTGCCGCAGTCCGGCAAGTGGAGCGAGATCCTGAACACCGACGCCGAGACCTATGGCGGGGGCAACCGTGGCAACCTGGGAGGGGTCGCCACGGAGAAGACGCCCTGGCACGGCCAGAAGCAATCGGCGCTGGTCACGCTGCCGCCGCTCAGCGCCATCTATCTGCAACAGGACTGAATTCCGGCGGGACGACCGCCAAGGGGAGGGAAGACGATGGAAGCAAGACCGAACCAGCGCCTGTCATCGCAGGCCATGGCCTTCGTCCTGGCCGGGGGGCGCGGCAGCCGATTGAAGGAGCTGACCGACCGGCGCGCGAAACCGGCGGTCTATTTCGGCGGCAAGACCCGGATCATCGACTTCGCTTTGTCGAACGCGCTGAACTCGGGCATCCGCAAGATGGCCATCGCGACGCAGTACAAGGCGCACTCCCTTATCCGCCACGTCCAGCGCGGCTGGGGCTTCTTCCGGGCGGAACGGAACGAATACCTGGACATCCTGCCCGCCTCGCAGCGGATGGACGAGGTGAACTGGTATCGCGGCACGGCGGATGCCATCGCCCAGAACATCGACATCATCGACAGCTACGGCATCAAGTATGTGATCGTGCTGGCGGGCGACCACATCTACAAGATGGATTACGAGATCATGCTGCGCCAGCATGTCGAGGCGGGGGCCGACGTGACCATCGGCTGCCTGACCGTGCCGCGCAAGGAGGCCAGCGCCTTTGGCGTGATGCATGTCGACAAGACGATGCGGATCACCGATTTCCTGGAAAAGCCCAAGGACCCGCCAGCCATTCCGGGCGACCCGGACAATGCCCTGGCCTCGATGGGGATCTATGTCTTCGACTGGGCCTTCCTGCGGGCGCTTCTGCTGGAGGACATGTCGAATGACAATTCCAGCCATGACTTCGGCTTCGACCTGATCCCGGCCATCGTGAAGAACGGCAAGGCGGTGGCGCACAAGTTCGCCGACAGCTGCGTGATGAGCGGCCTTGAGACCGAGCCCTACTGGCGCGACGTGGGGACCATCGACGCCTTCTGGCAGGCCAACATCGACCTGACGGATTTCATTCCCAAGCTCGACCTCTACGACAGCGCCTGGCCAATCTGGACCTATGCCGAGATCGTGCCCCCGGCGAAGTTCATCCATGACGAGGACGGGCGGCGCGGATCGGCGGTGTCGTCGCTGGTCTCGGGCGATTGCATCGTCTCGGGCTCGGCGGTGTCGAATTCGCTCTTGTTCACCGGGGTGCGGACGCACAGCTATTCCAGCCTGGAATATGTGGTGGCCTTGCCGCAGGTGGTGGTGAACCGCAAGGCGGAACTGAAGAACTGCGTCATCGACCGCGGGGTCATCATTCCCGAGGGTCTGGTGGTGGGCAAGGACCCGGAAGCGGATGGCAAGTGGTTCCGCCGCACGGATGCCGGGATCGTCCTGATCACGCAGGAGATGCTGGACGCCCGGGCAAAGGCCCTGGGCTGAGGGACTGGACCTTGCCCGGCGGGAGGAATACCCCCGCCGGGTGGATTTCGGCGAAAGGCAAACATCATGGGCGGTCGGATTCTGTCGGTGGCATCGGAATGCGTTCCGCTGGTCAAGACCGGCGGGCTGGCGGATGTGGTCGGCGCCCTGCCGGGGGCGCTGGCGGGCTTGGGGTGGGAAATGCGTGTCCTCTTGCCCGCCTACCGGGCGCTGCGGGCGCAGGCGAAATCCTGGCCCGTGGTCTGGGAGGAAGCCGATCTTTGGGGCGGGCCCGGGCGGGTGCTGGCGGGCGAGGTGGCGGGCATCGCGATCCTGCTTCTGGATGCGCCACACCTTTATGACCGCGAGGGCGGCCCCTATTCCGGCCCGACCGGGGACCATCCGGACAATGCGATCCGCTTTGCCGCGCTGTCCTGGACCGGCGCCCGCATCGCGCGAGAGGGGCTGGCGGATTGGAAGCCCGATGTCCTGCATGCGCATGACTGGCAGGCGGGGCTGGCCCCGGCCTATCTGGCCTATCACGGCAACGGCGGCTGCAAGTCGATCATCACCATCCACAACATCGCTTTCCAGGGCTGGGCCCCGGCGCATATGCTGGGCGTGTTGCGTTTGCCAGGCCATGCCTTCCACCCGGAGGCGCTGGAGTATTATGGCGGCATCTCCAGCCTGAAGGCGGCACTGGTGACCTCGGACTGGATCACCACGGTTTCCCCCAGCTACGCGGCCGAGCTGATGCGGCCCGAGTTCGGCATGGGCCTGCAAGGCGTGATCGCGACGCGGAGTTCGGTGGTGTCGGGCATCCTGAACGGCGTCGATACCGGGGTCTGGGATCCCGCGCGCGAAGATCCGGGTTATGACCGCAAGTCCGTCGCCGGCAAGGCGGCGGCGCGCACCCAGCTGAGCAAGGAATTCGGACTGGAGGTGCCGGGGCCACTGGCCATCGTCGTCTCGCGGCTGACCGACCAGAAGGGGATCGACCTTCTGCCCGCCGTGATCCCGGACTTCGTGCTGGGCGGAGGCGGGCTGATCGTGCTGGGGTCGGGCGATCCGGGGCTGGAAGCGGCGATGCGTCAGCTGGCGGACCGTTTCCCGGGCCGGGTGGCGGTGCGGATCGGCTATGACGAGGGGCTGAGCCACCGGCTCTTTGCCGGGGCCGATGCCGTTCTGGTCCCCAGCCGGTTCGAGCCCTGCGGCCTGACCCAGATGTATGGCCTGCGCTATGGTACGCTGCCGGTCGTCAGTCTGGTCGGCGGGCTGGGCGACACGGTGATCGGGGCGAACCCGGCAACGCTGGCCGCCGGGGCGGCGACGGGCGTGACCTTCCATCCGGTCGATGCACTTGCCTTCGGCAAGGCCCTGTCCGAGCTTCTGGACCTCTATCGCCAGCCAAAGCTCTGGGCAAAGCTTCGGGCCAATGCCATGGCGCATCCGGTGAGCTGGGAGAGGAGTGCCGTCGCCTATGCTGACCTTTACGAAAGGCTGACGGCGTGACACCGCAGGCCGTCTCGCTGCCCGTGCGACTGCATGGACATGCGGTCAGCCCCGGCCGCCCCTGGCCGATGGGCGCAAGCCTGACCGGCGATGGCGTCAATTTCGCGGTGTTCTCTGCCCATGCCGAGCGGATCGAGCTGTGTCTTTTCAGCCCGGACGGTCGCAAGGAAATGGCGCGGCTGGACATCAGCGACCGCGACGGTGACATCTGGCACATCCATGTCGGCGGGTTGACGGTAGGGGCTGTTTACGGCTTTCGGGCGCATGGGCCTTATGCGCCGGAGCAGGGGCACCGGTTCAACCCGAACAAACTGCTCCTCGATCCTTACGCCCGGGCGTTGGAGGGGCGGCTGAAATGGTCGGACGCTCTGATGGGCTACAAGATCGGCTCGCCGCGCGGGGACCTCAGTTTCGACACCCGCGACAGCGCCTTTGCGGTGCCGAAGGCGGTGGTCGCCGATGCCTCCTTCACCTGGGGCAATGATCAGGCCCCGCGCACGCCCCGGGCCGAAACGCTGATCTACGAGGCGCATGTCAAGTCGATGACCGCGCTGCATCCGCAGGTCGACAAGGGGTTGCGCGGCACCTATCTCGGCCTCTCTTCCGACCCGGTGATCGACCATCTGCACAAGCTGGGCGTGACGGCGATCGAGCTTCTGCCGGTGCAGGCCTGCATCGACGACCGCTTCCTCGTGTCCAAGGGCCTCAAGAACCACTGGGGTTACAACACGCTGGCCTTCTTCGCGCCCGAGCCGCGCTACATGAGCCAGGGCGCTTTGTGGGAATTCCAGACCATGGTCCGCCGCTTTCATGCCGGCGGGATCGAGGTGATCCTGGACGTGGTCTACAACCACACCGCCGAGGGTGACGAATGGGGGCCGACGGTCAGCTTCCGTGGCCTCGACAACGCGAGCTACTACCGGCTGTCAGGCGGCGGGCGCACCTATGCCAATGACGCGGGCACCGGCAACACGCTGAACCTGACCCAGCCCAACGTGCTGCGCATGGTGATGGACTCGCTTCGTTACTGGGTCGAGATGACCCATGTCGACGGCTTCCGCTTTGACCTTGCCACCGTGCTGGGCCGCGAGATGCATGGCTTCGATCCGAATGGCGGCTTCTTCGACGCGATCCGGCAGGATCCGGTCCTTTCCCGCGTCAAACTGATCGCCGAGCCTTGGGACATCGGGCCGGGCGGCTACCAGCTAGGCGCCTATCCGCACCCGTTCCTGGAATGGAACGACCGGTTCCGTGATGGCGTCCGCCGCTTCTGGAGGGGCGATGCGGGTCTGACCCGCGATCTTGCCGCCCGGCTTCTGGGCAGCGCGGAACGCTTCGATCATTCCGGTCGCGCGGCGACATCATCCGTCAACTTCATCACCAGCCATGACGGGTTCACGCTGGAGGATCTTGTCAGCTTCACCATCAAGCGCAACTTCGCCAACGGCGAGGACAATCGCGATGGCCATCACGAGAACCATTCCGACAATCTGGGGGTCGAAGGGCCGACGAAAGACCCGAACATCCTTGCCGCACGGCGCCTGCGGAAGCGGAACCTGCTGGCAACGCTGATGCTGTCGCAGGGTGTGCCGATGCTGCTGGCCGGGGACGAGATCGGTCACAGCCAGGGTGGCAACAACAATGCCTATGCGCAGGACAACGAAACCTCATGGATTGACTGGGCAAAGCGCGACGGCGACATGCAGGCCTTCGTCGAGCGGCTGTCGCGGCTGCGCCGGACGCTGCCTGTGCTGCGCCAGCGTCGGTTCCTGCATGCGCGCAAGCGCTCGGCCGACCAGATCCCGGATGTGATCTGGCGGCGCGCCAACGGTACGGTGCCACAGTCCGAGGAGTGGCACGACCCGGCCTTCCGCTGCCTGTGCGTCGAATTGCGAATGGCGGCCGAGGGCAACGATCCGAACCCGGAGGCGGTTTTCGCCGTCTTCAACACCGGCGCCGCAACCCCGCTGCACCTGCCCGAGACCGCTCCTGCATGGGAGCTGGTTCTGGACACCACGCGGCCCGAACTGCCCGAGACCGGCCTGCCCGCCGCAGGTTTCGCCGAGGTCCCCGCCCATTGCGTTCTTCTCTTCCGGTCGTCCACCGGCAAGCCCAAGGGAGTTTGACCATGACCCAGATCACCACTGTCGCGACACAACCGATTGCGGGACAGAAGCCCGGCACCTCGGGCCTGCGCAAGAAGACCCCGGTCTTCATGGGGCGGCACTATCTGGAGAACTTCGTCCAGTCGATCTTCGACGTGGTGGGGGCGGCGGGCAAGACCTTCGTACTGGGCGGCGACGGGCGCTATTTCAACGACCGCGCGGCGCAGGTGATCCTGCGGATGGCGGCAGCGAACGGGGCGGCACGGGTGATCGTGGGGCAGGGGGCGATCCTGTCAACCCCGGCGGCGAGCCACCTGATCCGGCTGAACAAGACCGATGGCGGTATCATCATGTCGGCGAGCCACAACCCCGGCGGCCCGAACGAGGATTTCGGCGTCAAGTTCAACATGCCGAATGGCGGCCCGGCGCCCGAAGGCATGACCGAGGCGATGTACAAGCGGACGACCGAAATCACCGAGTACCGGATGCTGGAGGCGCAGGATGTGGACCTTGGCGCAATCGGGCGGCATCAGCTGGGGTCGATGGTGGTCGACGTGGTCGATCCGGTGTCGGACTACGCGGCGCTGATGGAGACGCTTTTCGACTTCCCCGCGATCCGCGCGATGTTCGCGGGCGGCTTCCGGATGCGGATGGATTCCATGTGCGCCGTGACCGGGCCCTATGCGGTGGAGATTCTTGAGAACCGCCTTGGCGCGGCGAAGGGAACTTGCGTGAACGCGACCCCGCTGCCCGATTTTGGCGGGATGCACCCCGACCCGAACCCGACCTGGGCCAAGGCGCTGATGGACGAGATGTTCGGCCCCGACGCGCCGGATTTCGGGGCGGCCTCGGACGGCGACGGCGACCGGAACATGGTGGTCGGGCGGGGGATCTATGTCTCGCCTTCGGACAGCCTGGCGGTGCTGGCGGCGAACGCCCATCTGGCGCCGGGTTACGCCAAGGGGCTGAAGGGCATTGCCCGTTCGATGCCGACCAGCGCGGCCGCCGACCGGGTGGCCGAGGCGCTGGGGCTTCACCACTACGAAACCCCGACCGGCTGGAAGTTCTTCGGCAATCTGCTGGATGCCGGGAAGGCCACGATCTGCGGCGAGGAAAGCTTCGGCACCGGGTCGGATCATGTGCGGGAAAAGGACGGGCTCTGGGCCATCCTGCTTTGGCTGAACATTCTGGCGGTGAAGCAGGAAAGCGTGGCGAAGATCCTGCATGACCATTTCCACCGCTTCGGTCGCAACTACTACAGCCGCCACGATTTCGAGGCGATCGACACTGCGAGGGCCGACGCGATGTTTGCTGACTTGCGGGCGGCTCTGCCGGGACTGAAGGGGCGGGACTTCGACGGGATGGTCGTCACCCATGCCGACGACTTCGCTTATACCGATCCGGTCGATGGCTCGGTTTCGACCAGGCAGGGGGTCCGGGTGCTGTTCGACGGCGGCAGCCGGGCGGTGTTCCGGCTGTCGGGGACGGGGACGGAAGGCGCGACGCTGCGGCTCTATCTGGAGCGGTTCGTGACCGGGCCGGACGAGCTGAGCGAGGAGCCGCAGTCCGCCCTTGCCCCGGTCATCCGGGCCGCGCACCAGATTGCGGCGATCGCGGAGCATACCGGGCGGACGGAGCCAAATGTGGTGACCTGAGCGCCAAGGCTGCCCACGCGCGGGCAGCTTTTCGGTTCCCATGAAATCAATGGCTTGGCTGTGGGCGTTAGGAGTCGGTTAACTTCTGCCACGCAGCAAGAGTCCGGCCGTATCGGGTGGTGGGGCCGGCTTCGAACCCCGCAGCCTTTGGCGGGGAGAGCCAGCTTTCCACCGTCAATTCGCTGTCCCCAAGCGTGATCAGCGCAAGGTCGTTGGTGCCGGTCTTGAGGCGGCTGGAGATCGCAGTGCCCACCTGCAGGAACAGGACCCCGGCGGAAGTCTCGGCGATGCCTGTATGCGGCATATGGGTGTGGCCCGAGAGGACGATGTCGGCCCCTGCCTGCATCAAGGCGGTCCGGACGGCCGAGGGGTCGGCCATGTCGGCGGGCGTGCCGTCGGCGGCCGGAACGGGCGCATGGTGCAAAACCGCGATGCGCATGGTCCCCGGCGGTGCCGAGGCAAAGGTTCGCTCCAGTCGCTCGGTCGAGCTTGGGCGCAGTACGCCCGACTTCCAGACCAGCGGGTTGGCGGTGTTGACCCCCTGCAGGACTGCTCCCGGCAAGGTCAGCGTCGGTTCCAGTTCCGGTCCCATCGCGCGGCGGTACCGCGCAAAGGGCGCGGCAAGACGCAAGACGAGGTTGTAAAGCGGCATGTCGTGGTTGCCAGGAACGCATAGGACCGGGCCGGGAAGCCGGTCGATGAACGCGCGAGCCGCTGCGAACTGTTCGGGGCGCGCGCGTTGGGTCAGGTCGCCGGAGATGACGGTCGCATCGGGGCGCAGCCGGTGCGCGAGGTCGAGCATCGGCTCGACCAGCCGCTCGTCGACCGCACCGAAGTGGATGTCCGAGAGATGAAGCAGCCGGATCATGCCCGCTTTCCGGTCTTGGGGTCGGCTGGCGGCAGGATGACCTGCAACTGGTGGTCCGCGATCTCGATCCGCAAGGGCAGGCGCATCTTCAGTTTCTCGCCGTCGAGCGCGACCGAAAGACGCCGCCGACCGGGGACCGATACCGTGATCTTCCGTGGTGTCGAAACAAGAACATCACGCCCGTGGTCAACCTTGCGCCGGATCAGCCTCCAGGCCAGCCTAAGAAAGCCGAGCCGGGTCTGCTGGTGGGCAAGGAACAGGACGAAGCGATCGTCCGAGATCGCCTTCGCGCCCT
This sequence comes from Rhodobacterales bacterium, assembly GCA_017303485.1. Taxonomy (GTDB): domain Bacteria; phylum Pseudomonadota; class Alphaproteobacteria; order Rhodobacterales; family Rhodobacteraceae; genus Tabrizicola. The sequence continues at coordinate 18,057 of JAFLCY010000029.1, read as the reverse complement.
GTAGTCCGAACTGGTCGAGCTGGTAGGCAGACCGTGCAACGAAGATCATGGGGGTACGGATGCGGTGGCTCGTCTCATCCTGGAGGATCTGCATCCGGTAGGGCCGTTGAAAGCGCAGGATCGTCCGCAGGGACGCGATATGCGCGAGAATGCGGTAGCGGCCGAAGCGGGCATAGGTCGCCTCGCGTTCCTCCAGGATGGTGGGATAGAGGCCGATGGAGACATTGTTCAGGAAGACGCGGCCGTTCAGCGTGCCGACCGCGATATCGTGCGGGGAGCCCTGCAGGATCGCCCGCGCCGCCTCCTCGGCATCTTCGGGCATACCAAGACCGCGAGCGAAGTAGTTGAAGGTGCCAAGCGGCAGCACGGCAAGCGCGACATCGGTTCCGGCCAGGGCATGGGCGACACCGGCTACGGTACCGTCACCCCCTGCGGCCACGACGATCCGGAACCCATCCCCGATCGCGCGCCTTGCCTCATCAGCCGGATCGCCGGAGAAACTGCGCAGCTCGGCGCGCGGTCCCAACACCGCCAGGGCGCGGTCCACCGCATCGGGATTGCGCGACGCCGTACCCGAGCGCGGGTTCGCAAGAACGCAAATGTCCGCCACTCGGTCCGGCATGACTCCCCCCCGCGGCCATCAAGGATCTAGGCCCGCAGGCCGGTCTCTCGCAAAAGGCCCTTGCGCTTGGCCTCGTAGTAATAGCCCTTGGCATACCACATCACGGCCCGGTCCTCGGACCCGCCCGATACAAGCCAGGCCCCGCGCAGGTACTTTCCGGCATACATGAGATTCGTCTCGGCATCGAGCAGGCCTTCTGGCGGCCCCTTGTAGCCCATCGTCTGCGCGGTCTGCGGCAGGATCTGCATCAGCCCGTAATAGGGGCCGTTCCGCGCCGCCGGGTTGTAGCCGCTTTCGCGCTGGATCACCCGGTGCAGCAGGCTTTCCGGGATACCGTGGATGCCGGCATACTTGCGCACCAGCGCCAGCATCTCGGGCGTGGCCCCGGGGGCCATCGGCGCGCGCGAGACGGGCGGGGCCTTCCGGCCACAGGCGGCCAGGGCTGCGGCGGCTGGGAAAAGGAGCAATGTGCGGCGGGTAAGAGACATGCGCAGGCCTTCCGGTTCGGGCAGGCGAGGGTTAGCGGGGCGGGGTCGGGGATGCAACCTTGGCCAAGGGACACCGGCGGGAAGCGGCGCGGATGACGTAAGGTAAGCGATCCCGGACCTGCGCAGAAGGCAGGTCCGTGGCAGGATTGCGCCGCCGGAATTTCCCGGCTTCGTTCGACCCAAGCATTTTCAGGAGGATTTCATGGAAGCTGGCGCCATTGCCGCAACTTCGGCCAAGGACATCCAGAAGGCCCTTGCCAAACGCCTTGCCCACCGCGAGCTGAAGGACGACGTGATCGCCGCGATCTCGAAGCGCATCGTCCGCGACGGGCTGAAGATCGGCGGTGTGGATTTCTGCCCCTACGGCATCTGTATCGACTATTTCAGCGACAAGCGCATCCTGGTCGACAAGTTCATCGGCGGCGAGAAATACCGGGTGGTGCGACTGTTCCCCTACGGCATCCTGGTCGATGATCTGTGGCGGTTGCAGGTCGAGATGCATGTGCCGGAACTGGCCGGAGGCCGGTGATGACCACGCATCCTTCGGGATGCGGGCTGGCGCGGTCGGGCTTTCTGCCCGACCGCACGGTCCATCTGCATCCGCTTGACCTGTGCAATCTGGCCTGCAGCCACTGCTATTCGGCCTCGTCCCCGCTGCGGCGGACCATCCTGCCGCTGGAGCCCCTGCTGGCTGCGTTGCCCCGGCTGCGGGCCGAGGGCTATGAGGTGATCAGCCTGTCGGGTGGCGAGCCGCTGCTCTATCCCTGGCTTGGCGATCTGCTGGCGGCGGCGAAGGTCGAGGGGTTCCGCACGGCGGCGATCAGCAACGGGTTTCGTGTGTCCCAGCGCCACCGCCCGGTGATCGAGGCTCTGGACCGGATCGCGATCAGCTTTGACGGGCTGGAGGCGCGGCACAACGCCATGCGCGGCAACGGGCAGGCCTGGGCGCGGGCGGTAGCCGGGCTGCGCTATCTGGCCGAGATCGGCAAGCCCGCGGCGGCAGCCTTCACCGTGACACGGGATTCGCTGTGCGAGGTGCCCGACTTCATCGAGTTGTGTGCGGGGCTTGGCGTGCGGGCAGTGCAGTTGCGCCCGCTGGTCATGGCCGGGCGCGCGCGAGAGGAGGCGGCCGGTCTGGCCCTGAGTGAGGCGGATACGGCAAGGCTGTGGCTGATGGCGCAGACCCTCCAACTGGCCTGGGAGGGCGAGGTCGCCGTGCATGTCGATCTGGCCCCGGCCGAGGCGCTGGCGGCGGATGCGCGGGCTTGGGATCTCGCCCTGACCGGCGGCGCGGACCAGCGGCTGTCGGATGTGGTCAACCCTCTGGTGGTCACGCCCGAGGGGCGGCTTCGGCCCTGGACCTACGACTTCCCCGAAGAGTTCGACCTTGGGCAGTTGCGCGACCTCGCCCCGGCACGGCGGGTCTGGATCGCCCTTGGCCTGCCACGCCTGCGCCGGCTTCTGGCGCGGACCCTGCAGGCGGCGGCGCGGGAGGAAGGTTTTCTCGACTGGTTCGCCTTCCAGCGCGATACCGCGAGCCAATGCCCGCAGGTGCCCGCCTGACGCCGTCATTGCCCTGTTACCCGGCTGGTGCAGAAGACCGGTGCAAAACCCTAAAGGCGATCACGCGCTTGGGGGTTGCCACGGCAGAAACGCCAGATATAGTTCCCGGTAACGGGGCGGGTGCGCCCGCCCTGCAGGCCGGTGGCCGACGGGCGAAGCGCGGAGTCTTTGACGCAGATGGACGGCGATTTCAGAACCCAGTTCGTGCGCGATCCCGCGTCGCTGAAGCACTATCCAGCTTTGGTGCTGAACGCCGATTACCGCCCGCTGTCCTACTACCCGCTTTCGCTCTGGCCCTGGCAGGAGGCGATCAAGGCCGCCTTCCTTGACCGGGTGCAGATCGTCGCCGAGTATGATGCGGTCGTCCACAGTCAACGGCAAGAATTCAGGATACCCTCGGTGGTGGTCCTGAAAGAATTCGTAAGACCTCAGAAGCGCGTGGCATTCACGCGCTTCAATCTTTTTCTGCGGGACGAATTCTGCTGCCAATATTGCGGGGCGAAGGGCGATCTGACCTTCGACCATGTGCTGCCGAGGTCGCGGGGCGGGATCACCAGCTGGGAGAACGTGGTGGCGGCCTGCAGTCCCTGCAACCTGCGCAAGGGCTCGCGCACGCTGAAACAGGCGGGGATGTACCTGAACCGTCTGCCGCGCGCGCCCTCCGCCGAGGAAATGCAGGCGCATGGTCGCCGCTTCCCGCCGAACCACCTGCACGAAAGCTGGATGGACTACCTGTACTGGGACGCCGAGCTGGACGCCTGATGTCGGCTTTGGCCGTTACATCGCCGTTACAAAAGCTTCACAAATCCGCCGCCCGGTGATCTTGTGACCGCCTCTGACAAGGGGAGCAGGTCATGGATGTCAGTCTGCACGCGGCGGCGCTGCACATGTTCACGGCGCTGGCCTGTGGCGCGGTCATCGGGTCCGAGCGGCAGGTCCGGCAGCGCATGGCGGGGCTTCGGACCAATGCGCTGGTCTCGCTTGGGGCGGCGGGTTTCGTGATCTTCTCGGGCCTCTTTCCCGATGAGGTCAGCCATACCCGCGTTGCCGCGCAAATTGTGTCCGGCATCGGCTTTCTGGGGGCCGGGATCATCTTTCGCGACGGGTTCAACATTCACGGGCTGAACACGGCGGCGACGCTGTGGTGTTCGGCGGGCGTTGGCATGATGGCCGGGGCAGGGGCCTGGGACCTGGCGCTCTTGCTGACGGGGCTGGTGGTCTTCGTGAACCTGGGGCTGCGTCCGCTGGTCAAGCTCTTGAAGCGCTATACCCGGGCGGGGGTGCCGATCATCCGGGCCTACCGGGTGCAGGTGACAGTGGACGCGGCGCAGGAAGCGGGGGTGCGCAGTCTGATGCTGCGGACGCTGTCGCTGGGCGGGCTGCATATCTCGGAGATCGGCGTGACGATGGGGGATGAAGGCAAGGGGCTTGACCTTTCGGCGACGGTGACAGCCGAGGAGGTAGGTGAGGCCGGTCTGGAGCAGGCCGTGCAGCGGCTGGCCGCCGAGCCGGGGCTGACGCGCGTCCGCTGGGAGTCGCTGGACGACGGCTGAGGTTTCCCCGTCGGATCAGCGATGCTAGACAGAAGTCGGCGCAGGCTGTAGAACGCCTCTGTTAGCGCTAACAGCGCGTTCGAAGGAGACGGTCATGGTTTCGCGTGTCATTCCGGTCGATGTGTTCGATCTGGTGATCTTCGGGGGCACCGGCGACCTTGCCCGCCGCAAGATCCTGCCGGGGCTCTACCGGCGCTTCCTGTCCGGGCAGATGGTGGCCGAAAGCCGGATAATCGGCGCGGCGCGGGCCGATCTGACCGACGCGGCCTATCGCGAGCAGGTGCGCGCGGCGATCACCGAATTCGTGCCGAAGGCCCGGCAGGACGCCGAGATGATCGAGGCATTCCTTGGCCGCATCCACTATGTTGCGATCGACGCCACCGGGACGGGGGGCTGGGCGAAGTTGAAGGGCCTGATGCGCGCGGATGTCGTGCGGGCCTTCTACTTCTCGGTCGCGCCCAGCCTGTTCGGCGCCATCGCGCAACGGCTGTCCGAGTATGGCATCGCCGATGCCTGGAGCCGGATCGTGGTGGAAAAGCCCTTCGGGCGCGATCTGGCCAGCGCGAAGGCGCTGAACGAAGTGCTGGCGAAGCATTTCAACGAGACGCAGATCTACCGGATCGACCATTATCTCGGCAAGGAAACCGTCCAGAATCTGATGGCGGTGCGCTTCGCCAACATCCTGTTCGAGCCGCTGTGGAAGGCGGAATACATCGACCATGTGCAGATCACCGTGGCCGAGACGGTGGGGGTCGACGGGCGGGGCGCCTATTACGACAAGTCCGGTGCCATGCGGGACATGGTGCAGAACCACATGATGCAGCTTCTTTGCCTGATCGCGATGGAGCCGCCCTATCACTTCGACCCCGATGCCGTGCGGGACGAGAAGCTGAAGGTGATCCGCGCGCTGAAGCCCGTGCCGCCGGAACATATCGTGCGCGGGCAATACGGGGCGGGCCGGGGCGAGAAGTCCTATGTCGTCCATTCCGAAGACCCGGCGTCGAAGACCGAAAGCTATATCGCGCTGAAGGTGGCGATTTCCAACTGGCGCTGGCAGGGGGTGCCGTTCTACCTGCGGACCGGCAAGCGGCTGCGCGCGCGCGCCTCGGAGATCGCGATCACCTTCCGGCAGCCACCACATGCGATCTTCGACGATGCGACCGGCTGGCACGAGAACGTGCTTGTGATCCGGCTGCAACCGAATGAGGGCATGGACCTTATGGTTATGATCAAGGAGCCGGGGCCGGGCGGCATGCGGCTGATGCAGGTGCCCTTGGACATGTCCTTTGCCGATGCGCTGGGGGCCGAGGCCGAGGACGTGCCGGATGCCTATGAGCGGCTGATCATGGATGTGATCCGCGGCAACCAGACCCTGTTCATGCGCGGCGACGAGGTCGAGGCGGCCTGGGCCTGGACCGACCCGATCATCCAGGGCTGGGAGGCGCGGGGGGACAAGCCGCAGACCTATGATCCCGGCTCCTCGGGTCCGGAAGACGCATTGATGCTGATGCACCGCGACGGGCGGCGCTGGCGGGAGATACGCGAATGAAGCTCGAGACCTACCCGGACCGCGAATTCCTGATGCTGGATGTGGCGAACACGATTGCCGGGCAGTTGGCGGATTTCCTGCGGCGGGAGGGGAAGGCGACGCTTTCGGTGCCGGGCGGCACGACCCCGGGGCCGATCTTCGACACGCTCTCGGGGGTGGACCTGGACTGGGCGAATGTGGCGGTGGTCCTGAACGACGAACGCTGGGTGCCCGAGTCCTCGGACCGGTCGAACACGCGGCTGCTGCGCGAACGGCTGTTGCGCGGGCGGGCGGCGCAGGCGCGGCTGGTGCCGCTCTATGCACCGGCGGAGCAGCCGGAGGCGATGCTGGAGGCTTTGGAGGACGGACTGAAGCCCCACCTGCCGATCTCGGTCCTGCTCTTGGGCATGGGGGCCGACATGCATACGGCCAGCCTTTTCCCGGGCGCGGACCGGCTGGAGGAAGCTTTGTCGGCCTCTGCGCCGCCTCTGTTGCCGATGCGTGCCGAGGCGGCGGGGGAACCCCGGATAACTCTGACCGCGCCGGTCCTGCGGGAAGCCTTCAACATCCACATCCTGATCACCGGGGCGGAAAAGCGCGAGGCGCTTGAGCGCGCGATGACCCTTTCTCCGATGGAGGCGCCGGTGCGCGCCGTCCTGGACAACGCAACAGTGCATTGGGCGGAATGACATGACGAAATGGGCTGATCTGCAGCGGCTTCACGGTGTGAACAAGGGCCGCCATATCCTTGATCTGTTTGACGAAAGCCGGGCCGATGATTTCTCGGTCCGTGCGGACGGGATGCTGTTCGACTACTCCAAGACGAACATAGACGCGGCTACACGCGCCGCGTTGGTCAAGCTGGCCGAGGTCTCGGGCGTCACCGAGAAGCGGGCGGCGATGTTCGGCGGCGAGAAGATCAACGACACCGAGGGCCGGGCGGTGCTGCATGTGGCGCTGCGGGCAGGCGACGACGCGGCGATCAAGGTCGATGGCAAGGATGTCCTGCCCGAGGTCCGCCGTATCCGCGCCGCCTGCGCCGCTTTTGCCCGTGACGTGCGGTCGGGGGCGTTCAAGGGGCAGGGTGGCAAGATCACCGATGTGGTGAACATCGGCATCGGCGGCTCGGACCTTGGCCCGGCGATGGCCTATCTGGCGCTGGCCCCCTTCGCCGACGGTCCGCGCTGCCATTTCGTGTCGAACGTCGATGGCGCCCATATCCATGACACGCTGAGGAGCCTGAACCCGGAAACGACGCTGGTGATCGTCGCCTCGAAGACCTTCACCACCATCGAGACGATGACGAACGCTGACACGGCGAAGCGCTGGATGGGGGCGAAGGTCGCGAACCCCGCTGCGCAGTTCGCGGCCGTCAGCACGGCTGGTGACAAGACTGCCGCCTATGGCATTGATCCGGCGCGAGTTTTTGGATTCGAGGATTGGGTCGGCGGCCGCTATTCGATGTGGGGGCCGATCGGTCTTGCCCTGATGATTGCCATCGGTCCGGAACGGTTCGACGAATTCCTCGCCGGGGGCCGGGCGATGGACCAGCATTTCCTGAACGCGCCGTTTGCGGAAAACATGCCGGTCCTGCTGGCGCTGGTCGGCATCTGGCACAACCAGCTTTGCGGCTATGCCACACGAGCGGTTCTGCCCTATGATCAACGGCTTGCACGGCTTCCCGCCTATCTCCAGCAGCTTGAGATGGAATCGAATGGCAAGCGGGTGGCTATCGACGGGTCGGACCTGACCACCAATTCCGGCCCTGTGGTCTGGGGCGAGCCGGGCACCAACGGCCAGCACGCCTTTTACCAGTTGATCCATCAGGGCTCCCGGGTGGTGCCTTGCGAATTCCTGGTGGCGCGGCGGGGCCATGAGCCAGGCCTCGCGCATCAGCATCTTCTGCTGGTGTCGAACTGTCTTGCGCAGGCCGAGGCGCTACTGAAGGGCCGCAGCCTCGACGAGGCGCGGGCGATCATGGCCAAGAAGGGCGCGACCGGGGCCGAGCTGGAGCGTCAGGCCCGGCACCGGGTGTTCCCGGGCAACCGGCCCTCTACCGTGCTGGCCTATGACCAGCTGACCCCCTTCGTGCTGGGCCAGATCATCGCGCTTTACGAACATCGGGTCTTCGTCGAGGGCGTGATCCTCGGGATCAACTCCTACGACCAGTGGGGGGTCGAGCTGGGCAAGGAACTGGCGCTGGCCTTGCAGCCGGTTCTGGAAGGCAAGGCGGGCACCGAGGGCAAGGACGGCTCCACGGCGGCGCTGGTCGGTTTCCTGCGGAGCTGACGGTCCGGACAAAGAAAGGGCCGGGGCTTTTCGGCCCCGACCCTTTGTATTTCAGCGGCTTGCGCGTCGAAGTTACTTCAGCGCGGCGGTGACGATGATCTCGACCTTGTAGTCGGGAGTCGCGAGCTTCGCCTCGCCGGTGGCGCGGGCCGGGGTATGGCCCTGCGGAACCCAGCTGTCCCAGACCGAGTTCATCTCGGCAAAGGTCGACATATCGGCCAGCCAGATCTGCACGGAAAGGATGCGGGTCTTGTCGGTCCCGGCCTTGGCGAGGATCGCGTCCACGGCGGCAAGGGCCTGACGGGTCTGGTCGGCGACCGAACCGGACGGCTCTCCCAGCTGGCCTGCAACCCAGAGGATGCCATTGTAGGCCACGCCCTCGGACATGCGGGGGCCGGGGCCGTGGCGGGTGATGTCGGTGTTCATTGCGTCTCTCCTCGTTGGCGTCGGGCGGCTGGTTAGCCGGTTCCGCGCCGGAACGGAAGTCAGTTCACGCGCCGGCAGTTGAACTGGTCGCCCGAAGCGCCGGAAATCCAGGTGAGCCCAGTGTCGGTGACGGCCACCAGCGCGATGGTGTATCCATTGGCGAAGCGCAGGGTGAAGTTGCGGCCGTCGCGGCTGACGCTTTGCATCCGGTAGGTATCGCTGCCGTTGTTGTAGCTGGTGTTGGTGAAGGTGAAGGTATCGACCCCGCAATCCCAGCTGCCGACGAAAGCATAGGGTTCGGTCGGGCCGCTGTCCTGGGTGCAGGCGGCGAGGGCGAGGCAAAGTGGCAGGGCGAGGCGGGGGAACATGGCGGACTCCGCAAATCATGGCGCAAAGGTCACGCTGAGCGGGTCCGGTGTCAACTGGAGAGGTGAGATGGAGCGGGTGAAGGGAATCGAACCCTCGTCGTAAGCTTGGGAAGCTTCTGCTCTACCATTGAGCTACACCCGCGTGCGACCGGATTTAGCCATTCCCTCGGGGGAAGGCAAGCGGCATGCGGCGTGAAATGGGGAGCAGGGAAACTTGGCCAAGAAACACAAAGGGCCCGGTGATCGCTCACGGGCCCCTGGTGATTTTGGCTCCGGCGGTAGGGATCGAACCTACGACCAATTGATTAACAGTCAACTGCTCTACCGCTGAGCTACGCCGGAACACGGGCGGGTCTATAGCAAGGCAGGTTGGGGGCGGCAAGGGGCAAATGGCGGGAAAATGCGGGTGGGGGTCAGGACAGGACGAATTCGGCGTCGGGGTGCAGGGAAGGGATGGCGACGACCATATTTCTGTTCGTCAGATCAATGAGATGGGCGAAGACGTTGCGCTCGGCCGCTGGCAAGAGCGCAGGGGGAATATCATGGTAGATGCGGCCGGTCAGCGCGGGGATGCGGTCCGGACCTTTGGCCAGCCCGGCAAGGATCTGGCGTTCGCGCTGGCGGCGGTGGGCAATCAGCTCGGCGATCCGTGCGGAGGGGGTTTCGACCGGTTTGCCGTGGCCCGGAAGGAAGCGGCGCCAGGACCCCGCCACAAGCCGGTCGAGCGAGGCCATGTAGTCGCCCATGTCGCCATCGGGCGGCGAGACGATGGAAGTGGCCCAGCCCATGACGTGATCGCCGGAAAAGAGCGTGTCGCCAAGCGCAAGGCAGAGATGCCCGCCAAGGTGGCCGGGGGTGTGGAGCGCGGCAAGGGTCCAGTCCGGTCCGGAAAGGCTGTCGCCGTCGGCCAGCCGCCGGTCGGGGGTGAAGGCGATGTCGAGCCCCTCGCCCTGGGCGGGAAGACTGGCGGCAAGGCCTGCCATGAGCGGACTGCGCCCCTCGACCGCGGTTCCGAAGGCGTGGACCGGGGCGCCGGTGGCCGCGGCAAGGCGAGGCGCGAGCGCCGAGTGGTCGCGATGGGCATGGGTGACGAGGATATGGCTGATGTGCTGGCCGGGACCGACCGCCGCCAGGATCGCGGCAAGATGGGCGGGATCGTCCGGGCCGGGGTCGATCACGGCAAGGGCGGTGCTGCCCACCAGCCAGCTGTTCGTTCCCGCGCCAGTCAGGGGCGAGGGATTTGGAGCCAGAAGGTGACGGATCGGCGGATCGAAAGTCATCGGGCGGCACGGCTTTCCAAGGGGCAGGGCTGCGGATAGGCTTGAGCGAGATGTCGGTGTTCCAACGTATCCTTCCCAGAGGCCTTTACGGGCGCGCGGCACTGATCCTGATCGTGCCGATCGTCACCATTCAGCTGGTCTTCTCGACCGAGTTCATCCAGCGCTTCTATGAAGACGTGACCGGGCAGATGACGCAAGGGGTTGCGATCGATCTGGCCTTCCTTCTGGAAAGGATCGAGGCCAGCCCCTCGCTGGCGGAAGCGGCGGCCGAAGTCGTGCCGGTGGCAAGATCGCTGCAGATCACGCTGACTCTGCCGGCCGGGCCGGGCGCGCCGACTGTGGACAAGCGCCAGAGGATCGACCTCTCGGGCGACATGATCATCTCCACCCTGCGCGAGCGGCTGCCGTCCCTTGTCGCAGTGGACCTGACGGGGCCCGGTCGGATGGTGAACCTGCGCTTCGACAGCCGGTTCGGGCCGGTGCAGGCCGAGGTGAACCGGCGGCGGATGTCGGCGGCGAATCCGCACCAGCTGATTGTGCTGATGGTGTTCACCTCGGTCCTGTTGACGGTGATCGCCTATTTCTTCCTGCGGCGGCAGTTGCGCCCGATCACCAAGCTGGCCGAGGCGGCGGAGGAGTTCGGCAAAGGGAGAGCGGTGAGCTACCGTCCACGTGGCGCGCAGGAGGTCCGGGCGGCCGGGCGGGCATTCCTCGACATGCGCGCCCGGATCGAACGCCAGATCGAGCAGCGCACGCTGATGCTGTCGGGGGTCAGCCACGACTTGCGCACTCCACTGACCCGGATGCGGCTGGCCCTGTCGCTGATGCCGGAAGACGGCGAGGTCGAGGCCCTGCAGGCGGATGTGAGGCAGATGGAGCGAATGGTGGACGAGTTCCTGGCCTTCGTGCGCGGCGATGCGATGGAGGGCTCGGAGCCGGCGGATGCGGTGGCGCTGGTGCGCGATCTGGTCGACAGATCCGGGCCACCGGTGCGGCTGGTCGCGGTGGACGGTGTGCCCGAAGAAGTGGAGATGCGGCCGCAGGCCATTGCACGGGCGGTGGAGAACCTGGTGTCGAATGCCCGGCGCTTCGGTACGCGGGTCGATGTGCGCCTGACCTTCCAGGAGCGCAGTCTGCGGATCACGGTCGAGGATGATGGTCCGGGCATACCTCCCGACCGGCGGGACGAGGCTTTGCGCCCCTTTACGCGGTTGGAAGCTGCGCGGGATCCGAACCGGGGGGCTGGGGTCGGTCTTGGCCTGTCGATCGCCTCGGACATCGCGCTGAGCCATGGCGGCGCGTTGCGGCTGTCGCAGAGCGAGGCCTTGGGGGGGCTGCGGGTGGATCTGGTGATCGCGCGCTAGGAATGCGCGGACGGGGCGTTATTTCGAGGCGCCGACCACGAGGATCCAGTGCAGCTTGTTGTCCGGGGCAGGGCTGACGGCGATGCCGATGCCGACGTCGCGCGCCTTGCGCAAGAGGATGTTGTCCTTGTGGTGCGGCGAGTTCATCCACCATTCCACGGCGCGCGCGCCGGAGGCGGAGCCGCGCCCGGTGTTCTCGGCGGCAGTGCGGAACCCATAGCCCACGCGGCGCAACCGGGTCTTCAGCGTGCCGCCGTCGGACGAGACGTGGCTGATCGACCGACGCTTGGCATTGTCGCAGGCCGCACCCTGTGCGGCCTTGTCCAGCTTGGCCGACAGCGTCAGCGCAGAAAGTCCGCGCGCCTTGCGTTCGGCGTTCAGGTGGCTGAGCAGTTCTTTCTGCATCGCATCTGCGTTGGGGGGAATCGTGCAGCCCGCCTGCGCGGTACCGGCGAGGCACAGAACAGTCGAAACGGCAAAAGCCGCAAGGCGCATAGACTTCAACATGAAATTTCCCCGTCGATTGGCACCATTCACCAATCCCAGATCAGTTGGGCCGGAATCGGGCAGAATGTGGCGCAATTGGTGAAATACGCGAGAACTGTCTGCAATGCACTCGCCTGCTGGGAGAGTAGGCAAGGGCCCGCCGCTTCACGCCCCGCAGAAACGTGACTTCCCAAGCGTGCTGCAACCGGGAAGGATGCGGCCCCAGGCAGGAGGAAGCATGCTTGACGGATTGATGCGCGAGGTGATTGACGCGCCGTTGAACGAGGGCGGGCGATGGCTGGCCGCGCGCGGCGCTTCGGCCAATGCGGTGACGCTGGCCGGGCTAGTCCTGGGCCTTGCGGCGGCGGCGATGCTCTGGTCGGGCTGGTCGGGACTGGTCGTCGCGGGGGTGCTGATCCTGAGCCGGTTGGCGGACGGGCTGGACGGTGCGGTGGCGCGGGCGCGGGGGAAAAGCGATTTCGGCGGCTACCTGGACATTGTCTGCGATTTCGCCTTTTACGGCGCGATCCCCTTGGCCTTCGTGCTGCGCGACCCCACCGCGAATGGCGTGGCCGGGGCCTTTCTCTTGTTCAGCTTCTATGTGAACGCGGCGACCTTCCTCGGCTTTGCGATCCTGGCCGAGAAGCATGGGCTGGAAAGCCGGATCCGCGGGGAGAAGTCGCTTTACTTCACGGCAGGGCTGATGGAGGGCACCGAGACCATCCTGTGTTTCGTGGTCCTTGTCCTCTGGCCGGCCCTCTTCGGTCCGCTGGCCTGGATCTTCGGCACGCTCTGCCTGGTGACTGCCCTTGCGCGCGTGATGCTGGCCGCGCGGACCTTTCGCTAGGGTGACGTGACGGCCCCGCAGGGCGACGCGAGCGACCCGAGGCAAAAGCGCGGGGGGTGCCCTTGCGGCCCCCGTGTCGCCCCACTAAGACTCTGGCAAGACATTCGACGATAATCCTCGGCAAAGACACGAGAGGCAGGCCCCGATGCGCGATCCCGTTGAACACTACATGAACACCCTTGTCCCCATGGTCGTCGAACAGACCAGCCGTGGCGAGCGCGCCTATGACATTTACAGCCGCCTCTTGAAGGAGCGGATCATCTTCCTGGCCGGCCCGGTGCATGACGGCATGTCCAGCCTGATCTGCGCGCAGCTTCTGTTCCTGGAATCGGAAAATCCGTCCAAGGAAATCTCGATGTACATCAACAGCCCCGGCGGCGTGGTGACGGCGGGCCTGTCGATCTATGACACGATGCAGTACATCCGGCCGAAGATCTCCACCCTGGTGATCGGGCAGGCGGCCTCGATGGGTTCGCTCCTCCTGACCGCGGGCGAGACGGGGATGCGCTTCAGCCTGCCGAACAGCCGGGTGATGGTCCACCAGCCGTCCGGCGGCTATCAGGGGCAGGCGACGGACATCATGATCCACGCCCGCGAGACGGAAAAGCTGAAGCGCCGGCTGAACGAGATCTACGTCAAGCACACCGGCAACGACTACGACACTGTCGAAGCGGCGCTGGAACGCGACAACTTCATGTCGGCCGAGGATGCCAAGGCCTGGGGGCTGATCGACCAGATCCTCGAAAGCCGCGGAAAGGCCGACGATACGTCGAAATGACGCCCCTTTTCCGCCCGATGGTCCAGTCGGATTTTCGGGCGGGTTTTTCGGATTGTGGTGCCTTGGGGGTTGGCCTAAACTTCCGCCAAGGCTCCGACCCTGCCAGGCAGGGCATTGGTGGCAAAGCTTAGAGGACTGCGGATGGCGAACAACACCGGCGGCGACAGCAAGAACACGCTTTACTGTTCTTTCTGCGGAAAAAGCCAGCATGAGGTGCGCAAGCTGATCGCGGGGCCGACGGTATTCATCTGCGATGAATGCGTCGAGCTGTGCATGGACATCATCCGCGAGGAGACCAAGACCACGGGTCTGAAATCCTCGGACGGCGTGCCGACCCCGCGCGAGATCTGCAAGGTGCTGGACGACTACGTGATCGGCCAGATCCACGCCAAGCGGGTGCTGTCGGTGGCGGTCCACAACCACTACAAGCGGCTGAACCATTCGTCGAAGACCGACATCGAACTGTCGAAGTCGAACATCCTCTTGATTGGCCCCACGGGGTGCGGCAAGACCCTGCTGGCGCAGACGCTGGCGCGCATTCTGGACGTGCCCTTCACGATGGCGGATGCGACCACGCTGACCGAAGCGGGCTATGTCGGCGAGGATGTGGAAAACATCATCCTCAAGCTCTTGCAGGCCTCGGAATACAACGTCGAACGGGCGCAGCGCGGCATCGTCTACATCGACGAGGTCGACAAGATCACGCGGAAGTCCGACAATCCGTCGATCACCCGCGATGTGTCGGGCGAGGGCGTGCAGCAGGCGCTGCTGAAGATCATGGAAGGCACTGTCGCAAGCGTTCCGCCGCAGGGCGGCCGCAAGCATCCGCAGCAGGAGTTCCTGCAAGTGGATACCACGAACATCCTCTTCATCTGCGGCGGCGCCTTCGCGGGTCTGGAAAAGATCATCTCGCAGCGCAACAAGGGCTCGGGGATCGGCTTCGGGGCCGAGGTCAAGGGACCCGACGAACGCTCGGTCGGCGACCTGTTCAAGGAGCTGGAACCTGAGGATCTGCTCAAGTTCGGCCTGATCCCTGAGTTCGTTGGCCGCCTGCCGGTGATCGCCACGCTGACCGATCTGGACGAGGCCGCGCTGGTTACCATCCTGACCGAGCCGAAGAACGCTTTGGTCAAGCAGTACCAGCGCCTGTTCGAGATCGAGGGCGTCAAGCTGACCTTCACCGGCGATGCTCTGATTGCCATCGCCAAGCGGGCCATCAAGCGCAAGACCGGCGCGCGGGGGTTGCGCTCGATCATGGAGGACATCCTTCTGGACACCATGTTCGAACTCCCTGGCATGGACGGGGTCGAGGAAGTCGTCGTCAAGGATGAAGCCGTGAACAACGGTGCCAAGCCGATGCTGGTCTACACCGAGACCAAGAAGAAAGAGCCGGTGAAGGCGTAAGGCCTTCCGGCTATGACTGCCAAAATAGTGGGCAAGGCTGTCTTGATTGGCAGCTTGGCCTGTTTTGCAGTGGTGGTCTTGCTTGTCTTGACTTTCCGCACCGCGCGCACGTTCGAAGACAAGCGCTATGCTGCCGATGTTTTTGACGGTGTTGTCGCCTATTCTGAAGTCGTTGCCTCTGGCCGATGGCATTCAAAGGTTGACGACTTCGGATGCAGCTATGCAGTCGTAAGATTTTCGCCCGACGTTGCCACTTCTCCGCCGGTATCTGTCGGTCGCAAGAGCGGCAACCGACGTGATCCATTTCTTGACTTTGGTGGCGATTGGAAACCCACGCCATCAGATGCCTTGATCGACCGTTCTGGCGACGGGCCGTGGATTTTCTGTCGGATTGTCATGGATCGACAGCTTTTCGATACGCTCGACTCCGCACTCCGGCAACCGGGCGGCTGGTGGACAGGATCGCAGGACGAAATCCACTTCTACTCGGCTGACCTTGGTCTTGCCTTCAGGCTTTGGCAGGGCGATTAATGCCTACTGTCGAGCAAGGCACCTTCCCGTCTATGGACCTCACCGAGACTTTGCGCCATATCAAGTCTGACCGAACCGGAGGCCCGCCCATGTACTTCCTGAAACGCCTGCTGACCTGGTGGAACAGCCAGACCATCGGCACCCAGATATTCACCTCGCGCAAGGGCGTGAAGGTGGGCGAGGATGACGCGGGCAACGTCTTCTACCAGACCCGCGACGGCAAGCGGCGCTGGGTGATCTACAACGGCGAGATGGAAGCCTCGCGCGTGTCGCCCGACTGGCACGGCTGGCTGCATTTCACCTGGGACGAACCGCCGACCAAGGCGCCCCTGAAGCACAAGCCTTGGGAAAAGCCGCATCAGGAGAACCTGACGGGCACCGAGGCGGCTTATGTGCCGCCGGGTTCGATCCGCCGGGCCGAGCCGGTGGCGCGCCGGGACTACGAGGCCTGGCAGCCCGAGTGATGGCATACGAACGCGCAGAGATTCTGGCCGGGGCGGCGATCCTGGCTGTGGCGGCGGGCTTCGCGCTTTATGCAGTGCGCGGCTCGGGTGTCGTGGGCGAGCCGGAAAGCTATCCACTGACCGCAAGCTTCCGGTCGGTCGAAGGGGTCAGCGTCGGCACCGATGTGCGGCTGGCGGGGGTGAAGGTCGGCACGGTGACGGCGCTGAAACTGAACCCGGAGACATTCTTTGCCGATGCCACGATCTCGATGCGCAAGGATGTGACGCTGCCGGTCGATTCCTCGATCCTGATTTCCTCCGAGGGGCTTCTCGGCGGCAATTTCGTCGAAGTCCAGCCCGGCGGCGCGCTGGAAGTGCTGGAGCCGGGCGGAGAGATCGAGGACACCCAGGGCGCGGTGAGCCTGATCACGCTCCTGATGAAGTTTGCGGGCGGTGGCGGCGATGCTGCCGCGCCCGAGGGCGAGACCGCGACGCCATGAAGGCGCTGGTGCTATTTCTGGCGCTGTCCCTTCCGGTGGCCGCGCAGGAGACGGCCGTGGCCCCCGTGGCGGAGTTCACCGAATCCGAGGGTGCGCAGCTGCGCTTTCTGGACAAGCTGACCAGCGAAACCGGCGATGTCGCGCTCAGCCGGGGGCAATCGGCCAAGTTCGGGCGTCTGGTGGTGCGGCTGGATTCCTGTCGCTACCCGACAGGCAACCCGGCCTCGGATGCCGAAGCGCATCTTACGGTGATCGAGGAGACGACCGAGGCCCCCCTGTTCAGCGGCTGGATGCTCGCTTCCTCGCCCGCGCTGTCGGCGCTGGATCATCCGCGCTATGATGTCTGGGTGCTGTCCTGCGTCCTGCCGGCCGCCGCGCCCGAAACCGCCCCGGCGGAAGGCGAGTAGCCCGGCGGCGCGAACTGCGCGCTGTGATCCAGGGCATTGGTCAACAAGCGCTGGTAATCCGCACGCGCGACCTCCCGCCCGCCAAGGCTGGCCAGATGCGGCGTCAGGAACTGGGTGTCGAACAGACGGAACCCCCCGGCGCGCAGGCGATGGACAGTCCAGGCCAGGGCGATCTTCGATGCATCCGTCGCGCGCGAGAACATGCTTTCCCCGAAGAAGGCCGCGCCAAGCGTGACGCCATAGACCCCGCCTACCAGGGCATCGCCGCGCCAGACCTCGGTGCTGTGGGCAAAGCCCTGCGCGTGAAGCTGCACATAAAGCTGCTGGATGCGGTGGCTGATCCAGGTCTCGCCCCGGTCGGCACAAGCTTCGACCACATCCGCGAAGGCCGTGTCGGCGGTGACGCGGAAGGCTCCGGACCGGATTTGCCGGGCCAATGAGCGCGACATGTGGAACCCGTCCAGCGGCAGGATGCCGCGCAGGCGCGGGTCGACCCAGTGGATATCGGGATCGTCGCGCCCGTCCGACATCGGGAAGATGCCCATCGCATAGGCGCGGAGCAGGATCTCGGGGGTCAGTGCTTCGTCCACTTACAAAATCCTTCGAAGGATTTTGCAAAAGTCTTCGAAGACTTTTGCGGCGGGCGCCCAGTGCAGGGCGCCCCGGTCATCTCAGCCGAACTGTTTTTCCAGCCACTTTTCCAGCCAGTGAATGTTGTAGTCACCGTTCTGGATATCGGGTTCCGCCAAAAGCATGTGGAACAGCGGGATCGAGGTGTCGATTCCGTCGATGATCAACTCGCTCAGCGCGCGTTTCAGCCGGGCCAGCGCCTCGGGGCGGTCGCGGCCATGGACGATCAGCTTGCCGATCAGGCTGTCGTAATAGGGCGGAATGCGGTAGCCGTCATAGATCGCGGAATCCATCCGCACGCCAAGCCCGCCCGGAGCGTGGAACTGGGTGATCCGGCCGGGGCAGGGCGAGAAGCCCGGGATCTTCTCGGCGTTGATCCGCACCTCGATCGCGTGGCCGTTGATCTCAAGGTCGTCCTGACCGAAGGACAGGTCCATGCCCGAGGCGACGCGGATCTGTTCCCGCACCAGGTCGATGCCGAAGATGGCCTCGGTGACAGGGTGTTCGACCTGCAGCCGGGTATTCATCTCGATGAAGTAGAACTTGCCGT
>JAFLCY010000028.1 GCA_017303485.1 Rhodobacterales bacterium | reverse complement strand
CGGCAGCTGCGACGACCTCGCCGAGCATCATCTCGACGATGCGCTCCTCGATCCCCGGCTCGATGGCGACATCGCCCACGGTCAGGCCATCGCGCAGCACGGTCGCCCGGTCGCAGATCGCGGCGATTTCGGTGAAGCGGTGCGAGATGTAGATCACCGACCGCCCCGCATCAGCCTGTTCCCGCACGACCTTCAGCACCCGGTCGACAAGGTCGGTCGGAAGTGCCGCGGTCAACTCGTCCAGAAGCAGCACATCCGGTTCGATGGCCAGCGCACGGGCAAGGTCGACGATCCGCAGCGAGGCCAGTGGAAGCGAGCGGATCAGCGCCTCGGGATCAAGGTCGGGCAGGCCAAGCTCGGACACCCAATGCCGGAACGGCTCCATCGCCGTATCGCCGAGGCGCAGGTTGTCGGCGACAGACAGGTCGGGGATCAGCGAGGGTTCCTGGTAGACCGGCACCAGCCCCCATTTCCGCGCCCCGGCAGGGTTGGCAACGGTGCTGGTGCGGCCCTTGATCTTCACATGGCCGGAGTCGGGTCTCAGAACGCCGGTCAGAATCTTGACGAAGGTCGATTTCCCGGCCCCGTTGGCCCCCATCAACGCGACGACCTGGCCGCGCCCGACCTGAAGCGAGGCATTCTTCAGTGCCTGCACCGCGCCAAAGCGCTTGGCGATACCCGTGGCGTCCAGAACGGCGGCAGTTGAAGTGTCGGTCATGCGGGGCTCAGTCGTTGCGGGCCGAAGCCGGGTTCCGGTGGCTGTCGTGCAATCCTTCGCGTCTCTCCTCTTGGGGGAGAGGATCGGGTTGGGGGCATCCGGCCTTGGCCAGACAGCCCCCAACCCGCGCATTGCCCGAGGGGACGGGCAGTGCTTGGTTCAGAGCATGTCCCGAACGGGACCCGGCCTTATTCGCCCGGGCCTTTGCAAGCGATGATCTGGTCCATCGTGTAGGTGGTCCAGCCGTCGATCGAGACGGAAACCGGCCATTCCGGCGACAGGTTCGGGTTTGCGGCGGCGGCGAGCTTCGCCTTGCCTTCCTCGCTGACGTTGTCCCAGATCGCCGGGTTCACCAACACGGTCTTTTCGGCCGGCATCTTGCCGTCGAGGATCTGGATCGCCAGTTCGACGCCCGCACCGCCGACCGAGCCGGGGTTGGTGACGGCAGCGCCCTGCAGTCCCTCGACGCTGGAGAGCTGGCCGACGAAGCCCGCGTTGTCAGCGCCGACGACCGGAACCAGCGGAGCGCCGGCTTCGACCAGCGCGTCGACGATCACGTTGTCGATTCCGCTCGTCCAGATGCCCTGGAACGGCACGCCAGCAGCGATGATGTCGTTGATCTGCTGCTTGCCCTGGTCCTGCTGCCAGCCGGTGAAGACTTCCTGTGCCACGGTGATGTCCGGGAACTCGGCCATCGCGCGCTTGAAGCCCTTGTCGCGGTCATTGTCCGCGCCTGCGCCCGCAGCACCGCGCATGTAGACCACGGCACCCTTGCCGCCCATGGTCTCGAACAGCCACTTGGCGCCAAGATAGGCGTATTCTTCCTGGTTGTTCGACAGGATATAGGCCGAAGGCTCGGTCACCGCCTGGTCGACGGCCACCACCACGATGCCCTTGTCGGTGGCTTCCTTGATCGCGGCGTTGATGCCGTCGGCGTTCGCCGGGTTGACCACGATGGCCTGCACCCCGGCCTGGATCAGGTTGCGGATATCCTCAAGCTGGCCCGCGGCATCGGTGTTGCGGTGGGCGATGTTCAGGCTTTCGACCTTGCCCGAGGCCAGAGCCTGGGCCTTCATCGCGCAGACCATCTCTTCGCGCCAGCCGTTGCCCTGCACGGTGTTCGAGATGCCGATCTTGTAGCCTTCGGCAGCGGCCATCCCGGCCAGGCCGAGGGTGAGCGCGGTTCCAAGAAGCAGTCTTTTCATCGTGATCCTCCCAGATCGTTGGTTGTCGACGAGCAGTATCTTTGCGCCCCTCTGTCCCATTGGGCATCGGGTGTCATCATTCGTATCGACCCACTGGCACGCCCGCTGCACCAGAATGCATGTTTGGCGCCAGAATCATTCATTTTTCTTGATGTAAAGCTTTTCATTTTCCATGTAAAGCTTTACACTCCCGAGAAGTGGTGGGATGACCTCCATGAAGCCGCGTGCGTCAGCAGGGATATTCTCCAAATGACACATCCGACGATCGAGGATGTCGCCCGGCTCGCCGACGTGTCCATCGCGACCGTGAGCCGCTGTCTGCACACCCCGGAACGCGTCGCCCCGCCCACGCGTGAGCGTGTCCTCGCCGCCGTGCGCGAGACGGGCTACAACCTCAACCTCGCCGCCCAGTCGCTGCGCAGGCGTCGGTCCGACACTGTGCTGGTCGTGGTACCGGATATCGGCAACACCTATTTCTCGGATATTCTTGGCGGCATCGAACGCGTCGCCTCGGCCCAAGGCCTGACGATGCTTATCGGCGATACCCGCCGGTCGAGGACGCGCGAGGAAAGCTATGTCCGCCACCTTGTCAACGGGCGGGCGGACGGGGCACTGTTGCTGATCGACCCACAGGCGGCCTGGTTCGAGGTGCCCGCCCCGAACGCAAAGGGCATCCGGCCGATCGTCACGATCTCCGAGGTAGCGCCGGGCTTTGCCAACACGGCGGTCATGATCGACAACGTGGCAGCGGCTGAGGCGATGGTCAGCCACCTGATCGCACAGGGACACCAGCGCATTGCGCATGTGACGGGGCCAAGCAACGACATCCTGACCCGTGAACGGATGCGGGGCTATCGGCGCGCGCTGGCGACCGCCGGCCTGACCGAAGACGCCGGCTATGTGATCCCCGGAGATTACAGCCTGGCGAGCGGCCGCGCGGCCTTTGACCGCTTCCTTGCGATGGCGAACAGGCCGACTGCGATCTTCTTTGCCAACGACGAAAGCGCGATGGGCTTCATCTCCTCTGCCAATCTTGCCGGGGTCCGCGTGCCCGCAGAGGTCTCGGTCGCGGGATTCGACGACATCCATTTCGCCCAGTCCTGCACGCCGGCACTGACGACGATCCGGCAGCCCCGGGCCGAAATGGGTGCCGAGGCGATGCGCGTTCTTTTGGCGATCATCGCGGGCGAGGCGCCTGCCTCGGTCTGCCTGCCGTTCGAGCTGATCGAACGTGCCAGCACGGCACCTCCCGCCAGGTGACGGGCCACGGTCCGGGACGGGTGCGAGCGGGCGCATCGGTCTACTTGATGAAGGGGCGCAGCACGTCCCGCGCCAAGGCAAAGCCGCGCTTGATTTTGTCGTCCGACCCCTCAAAGTCGCGATCTTCGTGTTCGATGATCACCGGCCCGTCGTAACCGGCGCGGTAGAGACCGGCGAAGTAGCCGGGCCAGTCCACATCACCCAAGCCCGGCAGCCGCGGCACCTGCCAGCCCATCCCGGCCGACATGATGCCATAGTCATAAAGCCCGTCGCGGTCGATCATCAGGTCCTTGGCATGGACATGCACCATGCGCGGCCCGAATTCACGGATGAAGCGGGCCTGGTCGATCATCTGCCAGACAAGATGGCTGGGATCGAAATTCATGCCGACCGCCTCGCCCCAGGTGTCGAAGATGCGGCGCCAGATGCGCGGGGCGTAGGCGATGTTGTGCCCGCCCGGCCATTCGTCATTGGAAAAGATCATCGGGCAATTCTCGAACGCGAGTGTCACGCCGCTGGCCCTGGCATGGGCCACGATGGGGGTGAAGATCTCGACCGCCCGGGTCCAGTTCTGGTCCACCGTCAGCGCCCGGTCGCCGCCGACGAAGGTGTTGACGACCTTGACGCCCATCAGGCTGGCGGCAGTGATGACCTTCTTCAGATGGCCGATGACAGCCTCGCGGTGGGCGGCGTCGGCACTAAGCGGGTTGGGGTAGTAGCCAAGGCCCGAGACGGCCAGGCCCTTGCCGTTCAGCAAGGCCATGATCTCCGAGCCCCTGCCCCGGGTCATGTCCTCGACCGGCAGATGTGCGGTCCCGGCATAGCGGCGCTTTTCGCCCCCGGCTTGCGGCCAACAGGCGATTTCCAGCGCCTCGAAGCCTGCCCCTGCGGCATAGTCGGCCACGGCCTCCAGCGGCGTGTCGGGAAACGGAGCAGTCAGGATGCCAAGCTTCATTTCGAATATTCCCTACGCTTGCGCCACATCGACCCAGGCTCCGCGCGCTGCGCTGGCAAGGACAGCGTCGCAGAACAGCATTTCGTAGTGCCCGTCATCGAACGTGGCCCAGGTCGACTCGGTTCCCCGATGGCCACGGGCGACGTCACGATAGACCTGGGTGAAGAACGCGGCCCAGGTGTCGCCGAAGCCTTCCGGGTGCCCGCCCGGCATGAAAGCGGCAGCAGCGCCGGTCGGGTTCATCAGGGACGGGTCACGCAGGAGTATCTGGTTCGGGCCTTCGCGATGGCCGATCCACAGGTCCTCCGGGTGTTCGGCGGACCAGGCAGCCGAAGCGCGCGAGCCGGAAATGTCCCAACTCAACAGCCCCCGGCGGCCATGGCTGACCTGGCTGGTCGACATCATCCCCCGCCCGCCGTTGCCATAGCGCAAGAGGATCGTCGCCGCGTCGTCGGTCTCGATCTTGCGGGTCTCGGTCGCGCCCTTCGAGGTGGTGAAGGTCTCCACCGGCCCCAGCGGCTTCTGCCGCTCGGGGATAAAGGTCGCCAGTTCCGCCATCACGGCCACCGGCTTTTGCCCGGTGATGAAGTTCGTGAGGTCCACCCAATGCGTGCCGATGTCGCTGACCGACCGCAGCGGCCCGCCCTCCTCGGCCTCCAGCCGCCAGTTCCAGTCGGTGTCTTTCGCCAGCCAGTCCTGATGGAAATGCCCGGTGATCAGGCGAAGGTCGCCAAGATCACCCGCCTTCATCATACCATGAGCCTGCTGGTTCAAAGGATAGAAGCGGGTGTTGTAGCAGACCGCCGCAACCTTGCCGGAGGCCCGCGCCAGTGCCAGCATTTCCGCCGACTGGGCCGAGGTCATGGCCAGCGGCTTTTCGCAGATCACATGCTTGCCCGCCTGGAGGATCGCCTTGACCTGCCCGTAATGCGCGACGTTGGGCGAGGTGACATGGACAACCTGCACCGAAGCGTCGGCCAGCAGCTCATCCAGCGAGCCATAGGCCTTCGCCACGCCAAGCGCCCGCGCCCGGTCGGCCCCCCGTGCGGCACTGGAGCCGAGGACGCCAATGACGGGAGTCCCCAGCCGCCGCAGGGTGTTCAGGTGAACCGAACCGATGAAGCCGGTGCCGATGACGGCAGCGCCGATGGTGGAAAGCTCAGGCAACGGAATACCCCCCGTCAATGGCCAGGCAGGTGCCGGTCATGAATCCGGCGGCCTGGGACGCAAGGAACAGGACCGGACCGGCGATATCCTCGGGCTGGCCCCAGCGGCCCATCGGTGTGCGCAAGTTCACTGCGGCGACATGGGCAGGGTCGGTGCGGCTGCGGGCGGATTGCTGGGTGACGATGAAGCCCGGCGCTACCGCGTTCACCCGGATGCCATCTCCGGCCCAGGCCATCGCCAGCGACTTCGTCAACTGAACCACCGCGGCCTTCGAGGCGCCATAGGCCGGGTTCTTCGGGCTGCCAAACATCGCATACATCGAGGCGATGTTGATCAGCGCGCCCCTGGCCGCCTTGAGCGGCGCATGGAAAGCCTCGGCCATGCGGAAAGTGCCGTGCAGGTTCACATCGACGACATGGGCAAAGAACTCGGGCGCCATCTCTTCGCCCCGTGCGGTGATCGCGGCGCAGTTCACCAGCACATCCACCTTGTCATGCCGCGCGGCGAAGTCCCGGACCGCCGCCCCGTCGGTCACATCGACCTGCGCATAGTCAAAGCGCGCCGCATCCTCGGGTGCAGGCTCGGCCTCAGCCCCGGTGATCGCGACCCTCGCCCCCGCCTCCTGGAAGGAGCGTGCAATCGCCGCCCCGATCCCGGCGCGGCTGGCGCCGACCACCACGACCTCCGCCCCCGCAAAGTCGAATCGGCTGTGCATCATGGCGTCCTCCCCGGTCCATCCTTGGCCAAATGGCGAGCCGTTGCAAAGGATTTTTCATTTTATTGATTATGGGAATTTTCTACCGTTCCAAGCTTGCGCCCCAGCCCGACGATCATCGCCTGCGCCACCACCATCGCCGGAATCTGGCTGCGGAAATGGCCAAGCCGCGCTTCGTTGACGAAAAGGACATGCGTCGCCAGCCCTGCCACCGGGCTGAGCGCGTTGTCGGTGATCACCAGCACCGGATTGCCGCGTGCGGCCGCAAGTTTCACGACTTCCACCGTCTCGGGCGTGTAGTCATCGAAGGTCATCGCCAGAAGCGCATCCCCCGGTCCCATTGCGGCCACCTGCATCGCCCGCATGGCGCCGATGTTGTCGATCAACTGCGCCCGGCGCCCGATGCTGCCCAGTCCATAGACAGTGTAGACCCCGAGCCCGAAGGCCCCCCGCGCCGCTGCGACATGGACCACCTCGGTCCTGGCCAGCACCTCGACGCAGGCGGCAAGCTGGTCACGATCCAGCGCCTCCTCGATCCGCACAAGGGATTGCACGGCGGCCCGGACGAAGCTGCCGAAAACCGCCCCCGGCTGATCCAGATCGCTGTCCCCCGCGCCCGAGACGCGGTCGGCATAGGGGAGCCGTGGCCCAAGAAGCCGCTCGCGGAACACCAGTTGCAGGTCGGAAAAGCCCTGGAACCCCAACTCCTTGGTGAAGCGGGTGATGGTGGCGGGGGGCACTTCGGCCAATTCGGCCAACCGCACGAGGGTGGAGACCGCCACCTCTTCGGGATGGTTCAGGCAGAACTGGGCGACCTGCGAAAGCCGTTTCGACAGCCGGTCCGACCGCGCCACCAGTGCTGCGCGCAGGGCTTCGAAATCACGGGGGGCTACGTCCGCCATCAGATTGCCCCCACAACCTTTTGCTCAAGGTCAAGGAGAACCCCGGTCATGGGCACCGAGGCGTCGGAGAGCAGAAAGGCGGCCAGCCGCGCACATTCTTCAGCCGTGACCAACCGCCCCAGAGGTTGCGCGGCGGCGGCGGCGGCCATCCAGTCCGGGCCATGCCCCATCTCGGCGTGTTTCTGTATCTCGACTTCTGTCGCCACCCATCCCAGGTTGATACCGGTTACGCGAATGCGGTCGGCCATATGGGCATTGGCGGCATTCTTCGTCAGCGTCGCCATTGCCGCCTTGGTGGCAGAATAGATCGCCAGTTCGGGAAGGCCGCAGTAGGCGTTCATCGACAGGATGTTCACAATGGCACCGGATGCGCCGCGGCGTCGCATGTCGGCGATGACGGCCTGCATCAGCAGGAATCCGGCGCGGGCGTTGACGTCGAACAGCTGGTCCCAGATTGCGACGGTGCCGGTTTCGAACGACCCGCGTGTCGTCAGACCTGCGGCGTTCACCAACCCGTCGATACGGCCGAAGCGGGTCAGGGCGGCATTGGCGATTGCGGTTGCGGCAGCAGGATCGGCAAGGTCCGCAACATGGGTTTCAACCGCGATCGCAGAGGGCAACCCGGAGGCGAAGCGCGCCAGTCCGGCAGCGTCCCGGTCTGTAAGGACAAGCCCACCCACGCCTTCGGCCGCCAGGCAAAGTGCGATGGCTGCGCCGATGCCGCTGGCGGCCCCGGTGACGACTACGACGCTCTGCCCGAGCTGAAGATCCATTCCGACTCTCCCGGAGAACGCCTGCCTGCCCGCATCGTGACGCGCGACCGGCGGTCAGGCAAGGGAGAGTGACAGACCGCGCAGAGCCGCTTCACCGCCCGGTTGACAGCCCATCAATAAGAATTTAAATACTACAAATTAGGAGGAATCATCGTGCATATCACCCGGATCAGCTCGGTTGTCTGCAACGCCGCCATGCGGAACTGGGTATTCGTTCGCGTCGAGACCGACGTTCCGGGGCTTGTCGGGTGGGGCGAGGCGACGCTCGAATGGAAGACGCGGTCCATCGTCGGGGCGGTTGACGACCTTGCGCCACTTATCCTGGGCCGTGACCCGCGCGACATCGAGCAGTGCTATCAGATCCTCACCCGCCACGGGTTCTGGCGCATGGGCATCATCGGCATGTCCGCGATCAGCGGGATCGAGATGGCGCTTTGGGACATCTTCGGAAAGTCGGTTGGCCTGCCGGTCTGGCGTCTGCTTGGGGGCAAGGTCCGCGAGTACGTCCGGACATATACCCACCTCGGCATGGGTGACATGGGTTCGGTCTACGAGACGTCAGGTCGGACAGAGCTTTCGGAGCGCGGCCGTGCGGTGGTCGAGGCCGGGTATGACGCGGTGAAGGTTGTCTCGATTCCCTACACCCATTATGCCGCCTCGGCCCGCGATATCGACCGGGTCGCCGACGCGATGATGGGCCTGCGCGAGGCGGTTGGTCCGGATGTCGATATCATGGTCGATTTCCACGGACGCCCGGCGTCTGTCGCGCTGGCCAAGGACTTCATCCGCGCTGTAGAGCCTTGCCGCCCGCTGTTCGTCGAAGAGCCAGTTCCTCCCGAGGATATGGACGGGCTTGCCCTTCTGACCGCGACGCAGAATGTCCACATCGCGTCGGGAGAGCGGCTTGTTGGCCGCCGGGACTTTGTCGAAGCGCTGAAGAAGCGGGCCTTCCATATTGCCCAGCCAGACATCTGCCATGCCGGAGGTCTGGCCGAGACCAAGAAGATCGCCGCAATGTGCGAAAGCCATGGCATCGGAGTTGCGCCGCACAATCCACTCGGGCCGATCGCGGGCGTCGCCGCTTTGCACTTCGGCATCTCGACGCCCAACCTGATCGTCCAGGAAGAAATGTCGGGCGCGGTTCCCTGGTATGGCTCGGTCGTCGAATGGCCAATCGAGCGGAAGCCCGGGCGCTGGGATCTGCCCGAGAAGCCCGGCCTCGGCATCGAGGTCAACGAGGCCGAGATCACCAGACATCCTTTCGAGCAGGAAATCCTCCACGCCACCAATGCCGTCCTTCCCGACGGCACGATCGTGGATTGGTGAGCCATGGCTGGTCGGTTGCAGGACAAGGTTGCGCTGATCACCGGGGCCGGCCAGGGGATCGGCGAAGCTATCGCGCGGGCATTCGTTGCGGAAGGTGCAAGGGTCGTTGTTGCCGAACGGAACGCTGAAACCGGCCAACGGATTGCGAACGAGATCGGAGCGCTTTTCGTTGGCTGCGACGTGACCGTTCAGGCTGACATCGAAGCGGCCGTGACTGCGGCAGACCAAAGGTTCGGTCGTATCGACGTATTGGTGAACAACGCTGGCGCGAACGTCTTTCATCGCCCGCTTGAAATGCCGAGGTCGGAATGGGCGCGCTGCATGGCGCTTGACCTTGAAGCCGCCTGGGCGATGTCCGAGGCGGTCCTGCCGGGAATGCGGAAGCGCGGCGCTGGGTCGATCATCAACATCGCCTCGACCCACGGTTTCAAGATCATCCCGCACACCTTTCCCTATCCCGTCGCCAAGCACGGGCTGATCGGGCTGACCCGGTCCTTGGGGATTGAATTCGCAGCCGAAGGCATCCGGGTAAATGCCATTGCTCCGGGCTACATCGAGACCGAGATCGCGCGTGCCTATTGGGCAGGCTTTCCCGACCCGGAGGCGGAGCGGAAGCGGGCAATGGCCATCCACCCGCCCGGTCGGATCGGCAGGCCGGAGGAAGTTGCCATGACAGCGGTGTTTCTCGCATCCGACGAAGCGCCATTCATCAATGCCGAGACCATCGTGATCGATGGAGGGAGATCGGCGCTCTACCACGACTGACACGCCATAAGGGAGGAGAACCATGCGTGATTTCAAGGGACTGACGGCGCTGGCACTGGTGCTGGCGGCTGCTACCGGCCCGGCGGCTGCCGAGGACATCAAGATCGGCTTCATCAACAAGATGGGAGACCATCCCTGGTTCGTGGCGGAAGTCGCAGGTGCCAAGGAAAAGGCCGAGGAACTGGGTGCCAGCTTCGTCAGCCAGGATGTGCAGTTCGACGCGAACCTGACCGTGACGACCCTGGACACGATGATCGGCGACGGCGTCAAGGGGATTGCGATTGTCGTCCCCGACAAGGCTCTGGGACCCGTTGTCGCCGCGAAGGCCAAGGAAGCGGGCATTCCGCTTATTGCCGTTGACGACGACATCACCTTCGAAGACGGCACGCCCGTTCCCTATGTCGGCATGAATGCCAAGAACATTGGCCTGAAGGTCGGCGAACAACTGGCGGCGATCTACAATTCCGAGGGCTGGGCCGACAAGAACGTCAAGGTCGTCTCGATCGAAGATCGCAAGGCCGATACCTGCATGCAGCGCAACATGGGTGCGGAGGAAGCCTTCCTTGCGGGCGTGCCCGGCTTCGATCCGGCCAACATCATCCGCGTCGCCTATGACAACACGATGGTCAACTCGATCGACGTCATGACGACGACACTGACCGGAAACCCCGAAGTGACCAACTGGGTGTTCTACTCCTGCAATGACGACGGGGTCCTTGGGGCGGCTCGCGCCATGGAGAATGCGGGTTACACCGCCGATCAGGGCCTTGGCATCGGCATCGACGGCAGCCGCGCCTGTGACGCTTTCGGTGGCGGCACCCCTTCCGGCTTCCGCGGAACGATGTGGCTCAACTCGGCAAATCACGGCCGTGATGCTGTGGCGGCCCTCGTCGCCTCGATCAAGGACGGGACAGCACTGCCGCAGGCCACCTACAGCGATCCGGAGTTCATCAATGCCGAGAACTTCGAGACGACCTACAAGGCCAAGCTTTGCAAATAGCACCGACCGGGGGCGGCGACGAGCCGCCCCTTTCAACCCCAGCAGTGGCGGATTGACTGGTGGATACGCAGGTTTCATTTCTGTCCGTTAAGGGCTT
This sequence comes from Rhodobacterales bacterium, assembly GCA_017303485.1. Lineage (GTDB taxonomy): Bacteria > Pseudomonadota > Alphaproteobacteria > Rhodobacterales > Rhodobacteraceae > Tabrizicola. The sequence goes on along the minus strand of JAFLCY010000028.1, from coordinate 27,767 downwards.
GTCCAAGTCGTTCGGCGTGGTCCGCGCGCTTTCGGACGTCACACTCAGTTTCATGCCAGGCGAAGTGCTGGCGCTCGTCGGCGAAAACGGAGCCGGGAAATCCACGCTGATGCGCCTTATCGAAGGGGTGTTTCCACCGGATAGCGGTGAAATCCACGTCGAGGGGAAACGTGTCGCGTTCAATGGTCCCCGGAGCGCCCATGAGGCCGGCATCCGAGTGATCCATCAGGAACCCGAGATCGTCCCTCATATGACCGTGGGGGAGAATATCTTCATCGGGAACCTTCCAAAGCGCGCGGGCGTCTTGCTCGACTCCCGCGAGTTGTCGCTCCAGACGGCGCGGCTTCTGTCTGAATTCGGCATGGACCAAGAGCTTTCACCGGACCAGCGATGCGAAGGCCTCGGCCCTGCGCAACGCCAGATGATCGAGATCATGCGCGCCGTGCATGCCGGAGGTCGCCTCGTGGCCTTCGATGAGCCCACGTCATCGCTGACGGACGAAGAAGCGCGGCGGCTCTTTGCGATCATCCGCCGTCTCAGATCGGAAGGCGTGGCAGTCGTCTATATCTCGCACCGTCTGCCCGAGATCATCGAGCTGGCAGACCGCATCGCCGTTCTGCGCGACGGTAGCTTGGTGGATGTCACTTCGGCGGCCGGGGCCAGCGAAGAAAGCATCACGCGCAAGATGGTCGGACGCGACCTGTCCGAGATGTTCCCCAGCAAGGACCCGCACGGCGCAGAGATCATCCTGCGGGTCGAGGGGCTGACGACCGACCATGTGACCGACATCAGCTTTGACCTGCGTGCCGGCGAGGTGTTGGGGATCGGCGGCCTCATGGGGGCGGGGCGGTCCGAGCTTGCTAAGGGCATCTTCGGCTTTCACCGACGCCGCGCCGGGCGTGTCATGATCGACGGTGTCGATCTTCCAGGCGGCGACACGGCAGCAGCCATCATGGCCGGGCTTGGCTTCGCGCCTGAAGACCGGAAGGAAGAGGCGCTGCTCCTGCTGCAGTCGATCCTCGACAATGCGGTGATCTGCATTCCGGACAAGATCACCCGCGGTGGACTTTTCAGCAAGACCATGGCCCTGGGTGTGATCGGGGACATCGCCCGGCAACTGGCAATCAAGGCGCCAACGCTTGATACACCGGTCGGACGGCTCTCAGGCGGTAACCAGCAGAAGGTGGTTCTTGCGCGTTGGCTTGCCCGCCAGCCGAAGGTGCTCATTCTGGACGAGCCCACGCGGGGCATCGACGTGGGCGCCAAATCCGAGATCTACGCGCTGATCCGCAACCTTACCCGCGCCGGGCTTGGAGTCATCGTCATCTCATCCGAAATGCCCGAACTCATCGGGTTGTCTGACCGTGTGATGGTCATGGCCGGAGGGCGCATCACCGCCGAGCTTGCCGGAAGCGAGATGACAGAGGATCGAATTCTTCGTGCCGCCATGCCTCAGGCTGCCAGGCCGATCTTGCCAGAAGGGGAGGTCGCACAGAAATGAGCGAGACAATGACAAACACCTACGCATCGAAGACCACCTTCAAGGGTCTGGTAGATAAGATCGGGCTTCACAACCTCAGCCTCATCATCGCCTTGGCCGCTCTTCTGGTCATTTTCGGGACGATCCGAAGCGACGTCTTCTTCACTTCGCGCAACGTGCTGAACATCGGGATGGGGGTGGCCATCCTTGGCGTGCTCGCCATTTCCCAGACGACGGTCATCGTCTCGGGTGGGCTGGACATCTCGGTGGGGTCCATTGTCGGTTTGACGACCGTGGCCACGGCCATGACGATCCAGGGAACCGAAAGTGCCGGCCTCGGTCTGGCAGCAGGGATCGTGCTTGGCGCTGCGGCGGGGCTGATGAACGGCCTTCTTGTCACCTATGGCCGGATTAACGCCGTCATCGTGACCCTGGGGACCATGGCAATCTTCCGAGGTATCGCCTTCATCCTTTCGGACGGTCAGTCCATTTCGATTTTTGACAGTACCTTCCGCTGGATCGGAATCGGTCGGGTGCTGGGTCTTCCGGTGCCGATCTGGATCCTGATCTTCGTGGCCGTCGCCTTCTGGGTTTTTCTGCACCGTTCGATCCCTGGCCGGAACCTTTATGCCATCGGCGGAAATCCTGTCGTCGCACGACTGTCAGGGATGAACCTGAACGCCTATCGCGTCAGCATGTATGTACTGTCGGGCGCAGTTGCAGGTATCGCGGGTATCCTGCTGGCCGCAAGAACGGGTTCTGGCCAACCGATCTCGGGCTCGCAAGGCCTTGAACTTGAGGCCATTACCGCAGCATTCCTTGGTGGCTGCGCAATGCAGGGCGGCAAGGGGACGGTGGTTGGCGCATTGCTTGGCGTCGCCATCCTGGGCGTCCTGAACAACGGGATGATCCTGACCGCAGTGCCGACCTTTTATCAGATGCTGGCGAAAGGGACCCTGCTTATCCTTGCGGTTCTGCTTGCCGAGTACCGCCTGAACAGGAGCTGAGAATGCCCAAGTCCAACGGTGAAGTCCGTGAGCGGCCTCGCGACCTTGTCACCTCGACCCTCGCCAAGCAGATCCTTTCCGGCTTCTTCGCGCCGGGCGCGAAGTTGCCCACGGAAACCGAACTGGGCGAACAACTCGGTGTCAGCCGCACGGCCTTGAGGGAGTCGATCCGCACCCTGGCGGGCAAAGGATTGATTGAAAGCAAGACGAGGTCCGGAACCATCGTCCTTTCGCCGTCCCAATGGAACCACCTGGATCCGGAATTGCTGGGCTGGCGCGAGGAACTTGCCCCGGACCTCGACTTTGCCCGCAGCCTGACCGAGGCGCGTCATGTGATCGAACCCGCCGCAGCACACTTTGCGGCCGAGCGCGCGACGGGTCAGGATCTGGGGCGAATGCAGGATAGCTTCGATGCGATGCGCCAGGCAGACGCGCGTGACATCGAGGCGAGCGTAAGAGCGGACGAGTCCTTCCACCTCGCCGTCCTGGCGGCCAGCCATAACCCTGTGTTCATCAACTTCGGCTCGATGATCGGGACTGCGTTGAGGAACGCCTTCCGCCTGACAACGTCCGCGTCCGAGAACTTTGCCGCAACGCTGGACATGCACGGAGAGGTTCTGGAGGCCATCCGCATGCGCAGGCCGGACGAGGCCGGCAAGCGAATGGCCGCTCTGCTTGATCTTGCGAGCCGTGATCTGGCCAAGGTCATTGCCCAGGGTTCGCGCGAAAAATGACACCGGTGGTTACCGCCCATTCGCAGGATATTCTCGGCGAGGGTCCGGTCCACGACATCGGCGACGGATCGTTGCGATGGGTGGATATCGGTCGATCCCTTTGGCACAGGCTGGACCTGGTTTCGGGGCAGGTCACGACGCTGAACGTCGAACCCGCCCTGACTGCCTTCGCACCGACGGACAGCGGGGATTACATCGGGGCATTCGTGTCAGGGCTTGCCCGGCTGGACGGTCAGGGACGCCGGAGGGCCTGGATTGCACAGCCTGAAGCCGGTCTCGTTACCAACCGTTTCAACGATGCCGGGACCGATCCAAAGGGACGCCTGATCGCCGGCACCATGAACATGCAGGACGGCGCGCCCACCGGCGCGCTTTACAGTTTGTCAGGTAAAGATCTGGCGCTTCTGCGGCCCGGGGTCGGGATTGCCAATACGATTGCGTTCAGCCCGGATGGCAGCCGTTTCTACACCGCGGACAGCGCCAAAGGCGAGCTTGCGGCATTCGCCTACGACGTCGAGACAGGCCGTATCGGACCGAGGATCGAAAGCTTTCGCCCCGACCCCGGCCTTCCCGGCGTACCAGACGGGTCGGCGGTGGATTCCGAGGGATGTCTGTGGAACGCCAGATGGGATGGCGGCTGCGTGGTTCGGCTGGCTCCGGATGGAACGACGCTCGCCAAAGTCGATCTGCCAGTCAAGCTGCCCACGTCCTGCTGCTTTGTCGGCACACTCCTTTACATCACGACATCGACCTGGGCTTTCACCGAGGCCGATCATCGGGCACAACCGCTGGCCGGGCATCTGTTGTGCATCGACGTCAATGTCACGGGGCAGCCTCGTCCGCGCTTTACGACGGCGGGCACATGATCGCACTGGAAACGCCACACCTCCGGCTGGAGCTGCGGCCGGAAGAAGGTGCATGCATCTGGAGCATGGAGTTTCTTGCCGGGACGGGATGGCAACCCGTGCTGGTTCCGGACGCCAACCAGACCGAAGGCGCGCTCAATTCCGGCTTGTTCTGGATGCTGCCCTTTGCAAATCGGGCCAGGCAAAATCGCCTGCATGGCGTGCAAATTGCCCCAAATACGGACGAACCTCTCGCCTTGCATGGTGTTGTCTGGTCGCGGGCCTGGAACGTCGAGACGATCCGCGACGCCTATGTGCAGCTCTCTTTGTCCTGCACCGAAGCAGAGTTGCCGTTCCCATTTTCGGCGCGTCTGATCGTGCAGCTTGACGGGGCGACTTTCCGTGCGCAGGTCCAGTTGCGAAACGAAGGGTCCCACGGCATGCCGGCTGGTCTGGGAGCGCATCCCTACTTCTTGGGTTTGCCCCAAACGACCCTGCAATTCGAGGCCACGCATTTCTACCTCGAAGGTCCGGATCATCTTCCCACAGATGCGATAACGCTTCCGCCCGAACTGGACTTTTCGGAAGGCGCCGCCCTTCCGCGATCCTGGCGATACAATGCCTATGCTGGCTGGAAGGGTCAGGCACTGATCCTGCAGCCCGATCTCGGTTACCGGATGACGATGCAGGCGCAGGCGGGGATGCGTGAACTGATGCTCTATGCTGCGCCCGGATTGGCGCGCTTTGCGCTGGAGCCACAGACACACACCAGCGGTGCCACACTTGACGAAGTGCCTGAACCGCAGGTCGGGCTGGCCATTCTGCCGCCCGGCAAAGTGATGTCGAGAGACTTCTCATTGACCCTTTCTCCGATGCCGTGACGCGGAACGAGGTCCGGACCTGCAGATGATCCTGCAAACTTTCGCCGATGCCTGACTGTTGCAGGAACTGCGGTGAAGGGATCGAGGTGGCGAACATGATCCACCAAGACCAGACAACGCCCGGACTCTGCCCGTTCTCCCGGTTTGCCGCGCAGGCGGCATGACAACGGTCGATTGAGAGCCTTCTCTGATTGGCAGCGAAGTCTGCGACCAGACCTGCCGCTCATCCCAAGCGCGGAGCCGACCGATATCGCGGATGCGGGTCAGGCTTTTTGGCGCAGGCTGCGCCCTTCCCGGTCACGCTCGAAGGGCGTGGCCGTCTGATGCGAAGGCGTGGGTCTGGCCGGGCTGGACGGTCAGGCCCAGACGGTCGCCCGCGCGCAGGGCGACATGGCCATGCTGGCGCACCATCAGCGGTCCAACGCCATCGACAAGGACATAGACGTTGGTGTCCGACCCCAGATGTTCGACCACATCGGCCGTCCCGGTCAGCGGGGCCGTGGACGGATCGGCGATGTCGAGATGTTCGGGCCGGATGCCCAGCTCGGCGACGGGACCGGTCAATCCGGGAAGCGCGATTTCGGCCCCGTTGGCCAGGCGCACGCCGTTTTCTGATCGCTCGACGCCAAGGATGTTCATGGTGGGAGATCCGATGAACTGGGCGACGAAGCGGTTGGCCGGGGTCTGGTAAAGTTCAAGCGGGGAACCGACCTGCTGCACGACACCGCCGTTCAGGACGACGATGCGGTCGGCCAGGGTCAGCGCCTCGACCTGATCATGGGTGACATAGACCATCGTGGCCTTGAGCCGCTGGTGCAGCCGGGCGATCTCCAGCCTCATCTCGACCCGTAGCGCGGCGTCAAGGTTCGAAAGCGGCTCGTCGAACAGAAAGGCCCGCGGCTCGCGCACGATGGCCCGGCCCATGGCGACACGCTGGCGCTGACCGCCGGACAGAGCGCGGGGCAGGCGCTGGGTCAGCTTGTCCAGTCCGAGGGTCCGGGCGGCCTCGGCCACGCGCGAGGTGCGGGCGGAAGCCTCGGCGCCACGGATTTCCATCGAGAAACCCATGTTCCGCGCGACGTCCATATGCGGGTAAAGCGCATAGGACTGGAACACCATGGCAATGTCCCGGTCGCGGGGCGGCACCTCGTTCATGCGCTGGCCGTCGATCAGGAACTCACCGGACGAGATGTCCTCAAGCCCGGCGATCATGCGCAGAAGCGTGGACTTGCCGCAGCCGGACGGGCCGACGAGGACGATGAACTCGCCATCCTCGATGGAGAGGTTCACATCCCTCAGCACGTCGACGGAGCCGAAGCGCTTTTCGATGTCGATAAGGTCGAGACGAGCCATGGATCAGCCTTTCACCGCGCCAGAGGTCAGGCCCTGGACCAGATATCGCTGGATGAAGATGAAGAAGAGACAGGAGGGAATGAGCGCCAGCACGCCAGCCGCCATCATCTGCCCCCAGTCGACGGAAAACTTGGACACAAAGGTCAGCATCCCGACCGGGAAGGTCATGCTGCCCTCGGACCGAATGAGCATGAGCGCGAACAGCACCTCGGACCAGGCGGCGGTGAAGATGAAGCCGAGCGTTGCGCCAAGGCCCGGCAGGGTCAGCGGCAGGATCACCTTGCGCAACGCCTGGAACCGTGTGCAGCCGTCCATCATCGCCGCATCCTCAAGATCCTTCGGGATGCCGTCGAAGAAGCTTTGCATCAGGAAAGTTGCGAAGGGGATGTTGAAGGCGGTGTAGACCAGGATCAGGCTGGAAAGCGAGTTCAGGAGACCCAGAGCGGCGACGATCTTGTAGATCGGTGCGATGATCATCAGAAGCGGGAACATCTGCGTCAGCAGCATCAGCGCGATGACCAGTTTCTGCCCGCGAAAGCGGAAGCGCGAGAAGGCGTAGCCCGCGGCAGCGGCGATGACGGTGGTGATGGCAGCCGAGGCGAGCGAGACGATCACGCTGTTGCGGAAGAACCGCAGGAAGTCGGTCTGCCAGATCACCTTGGAAAAGTTGTCGAGCGTTGCGGTCGAGGGCCAGAGCGCCGTGCCCTCGGTGAAGATCAGCTGGTCGGGCGTGATCGCGATCTTCAGCAGCCAGTAAAGCGGAAAGAGCGCAAAGCTCAGGTAGAACAGGATCGCGGCGTATTTGCCGAAGGTGAGGAGCGGATTGCGGCGTGCAGCGACGGTCATCACAGCCTCACGAAGCGGCGGCGCAGCGCCAGAAGCACCACGGCATAGACGAAGAGCAGGAACAAGAGCGTCACCGCAAGCGTCGAGGCGTAGCCGAAGTCCAGCTTCTTGAACGCGGTGGTGAAGATGTAGGTGGACAGGATCTGCGTGGAATTGGCCGGTCCGCCTCCGGTCATGATGAAGATCAGGTCGGCGAAATTGGCGATCCAGATCGTGCGTAGCATGACCGTGATGGCGATCATCGGCGCAAGGAAGGGCAGTGTGATCTTGGTAAAGCTCTGAAAGGCGGATGCACCGTCGATCTCGGCGGCTTCATAAAGCTCGGACGGGATGGATTGCAGTGCGGCCAGAAGCGTGATGGCGAAGAAGGGCACGCCGAACCAGATGTTCGCGGCGATCGGACCCCAGATGGCAAGGTCGGGGTCGCCCAGGATATTGAAAGGCTCGGGCAGGATGCCGATGGCGGCCAGCCAGTGCGGCAGGGGGCCGATCACCGGGTTGAAGAGCCAGGCCCAGGTCAACGCGGTCAGGAAGGTGGGCACTGCCCAGGGCAGGAAGACGATGGCCTGGAACAGCCGCTTCAGCGGGAAACTGGTGTTGAGCAGAAGCGCCAGGCCAAGGCCCAGCGTGAACTGGAAGAACAGCGAGCCGAAGGTCCAGACCAGCGTGTTTTCCAGCGAGATCCAGAACTTGCTGTCGGACCAGAGGGCCACATAGTTGTCCAGCGCGACCCATTCCGCCTGCCCCGGCTTCAGAAGCATGATCGACTGGAACGAATAGCTCACCCCCACCACCAGCGGGATGAGCATGACCGGCGCGATCAGCACCAGCGCGGGTGTGAGGTAGAGGTAGGGTTCGATCAGGTGCGACCAGACAAAGCGCTGGTGCGCCCGGGGTGTCCCGGGCGCCTTTTGACCTTGCGTCACTGCTTGGCTTTCCATGCAGTGTATTCGTCCGTCAGGAAGACCGCCCATTCGTCAGCCAGCTCCTGCGCCGACTTCTGGCCCAGAAGCGCCTCTTGCGCGGTGTCCTTCAGGATGGTCGAGGTGAAGTAGCCCCACTGCTCCAGATAGGTCGGCATGATGGTCGGGATGTAATCCGGGCTGTTCAGTTCCTCGAACCAGCCCTTGAACTGCTCGGTCTGGAAGAAGGGATCCTGGTCGGCACCCTGATGGATCGGGATCACGCCCACGCGCTTGGCCCAGGTGGAATTCGACTCGGGCGAGGAGAGGTAGGCCACGAGGTTCCAGGCGTCATCGGCGTGTTCGGTCGAGTTGAACACCGACCAGCCCGCGAAGCCGATGGTCGGGAAGGCCTTGCCCGACGGCCCGACGGGCATCGGGATCACGGCGAAGTCCTCGGCCGGCATCCGTTCGGCGATGGCGATCAGGGCGTCTGGGTCCTGGTCGAGGAAGGCGCAGGTGCCCGAGTAGAAGCCGGCCACGATCTCGTTGAAGCCCCAGTTCACGCTGTCCTTCGGTGCGTAGCCTTTCTGGTAGAGGTCCATCAGGAACTGGAGGCCCGCCACGGAGCCCGGTTCGTTGATGCGGCTCTTGCCGTCTGCGGTGAAGAACTCGTTCGATCCGTTCATCACCGCGGCCATCATGATCCAGCCGTTCGTGCCGCCCGGGCCGCCGCGCAGGCAATAGCCGTATTTGCCGTCCAGCTTCGACACCGCCTCGGAGGCGGCCATGAACTCCTCCATCGTCTTCGGCGGCGCGGCGACACCCGCTTCGGCGAGGAGCTTCTTGTTGTAGAACATCGCCCGCAAATAGAAGCCGTAGGGGATCATCGTGATCTTGCCGTTGGCGAGCTTGCCCATGTCGATGGTCTTCTGGGTCAGCGTCGCGCCGTGTTCCCACCCGGCGATCTTGTCGTCCAGCGGCATCAGCTGGTCGGCGTACAGCGCCTGCCAGGTGTCCGGCATCTCGATCACGTCCGGCGTATCGCCACCCGCGATCATGGTGGCGACGGTCTCGAAGGCCTGGCCCCAGGGGACCGAGATGATTTCCACATCCACGCCCGGGTTGGCGGCCTTGTAGCCGTCGACCATGCCCTTCAGCACCTCGGTGCGTTCGGGGCTGGTGATCACCTCGACAAGCTTCAGGGTCTCGGCCGAAACGGTCGATCCCAACAGAAGCGCCAACAGCCCGGCACCGGCAATAAGTTTCTTCATCGCTCTCTCTCCCTTGGTTATCAGATTCTGCTTGTTGCCAGGGCCGACGACATGTCGGCCCAAAGATCGTCTGCGTTCTCCAGCCCGAGGCTCAGCCGGACGAGCGTGGAGGGAACCCCGAATTTGCGCATCGAGTTGAACTCGCCGGCCTGGGCCAGGCCCACCTGCGCAGGCAGGATCAGGCTTTCGAAGCCACCCCAGCTGACGCCAAGACGGAAGAAGCGCAGCGCATCGGCGAGGCGGGGGATGTCGACCGTCTCGTCGAACTCGACCGACATCAGCCCGGACCGGCCCGACAACCCCGGCACCATGTTGGCGGCGGGCGAGTTCACCCGGCGCACGCAGGGCAGCGCGGCCAGACGGTCGGCAAAAAGGTCGGCGGTGGCCTGATGCTGGCGCATCCGCGGCACCAGGGTACGCAGGCCCCGGATCAGGAGCCAGGCCTCGAAGGGGGCAAGCTTGGCGCCGAACAACGGCAGCGACAGGTCGCGCAGCCGGGCGATGTGATCGCTTGAGCCGATGACGACGCCCGCCACCGTGTCGGAATGGCCGGAAATGTACTTCGAAGCCGAGTGGATCACGATGTCGATGCCCGATTCGATCGGGCGCTGCAACACCGGGGTGGCCCAGGAATTGTCGATCATGGTCACGACGCAATGTCGCTTTGCATGGGCGGCGACCTTGGGCAGGTTCAGCGGCTGGAAGACAACCGAGGTGGGGCTTTCCAGATAGGCGACTTTCACGCCCTGCAAGAGGTCGGGGTCGTCCTCGAAGGCGCTGAGCGGGTGATAAGTGGTCTCGATCCCGAAGGGGCGCAGGATGCGCTCCATGAAGCGGTAGCTGTCGGGATAGACGTGTTCCACGCAGGCGACACGGTCGCCCGGGCGCAAGAAGGCCATCAGCGTCGCCGAGATCGCCCCCATTCCCGAGGCAAAGCCGACGGCGGCCTCGCCGCCTTCGGCATCGGCCATCATCGCCTCGAAGGCGGCGACGGTCGGGTTCTGGACGCGGCTGTACATCGGCGCATCGCTTGACCCGTCCATCCGTGCGCGGAAATCGTCAAAGCTGTCGAAGACAAAGAGAGATGTCTGCACGATCGGTGGTGTGATCGACCCGCCCGCCCCTTCGGCAATGGCGGTCAGCCGGGTGGCAAGGTCGTCGGTGGTCTTATCCGGCATGAAGTCCTCGGGCGATCTGGATGGCGGCTTCGTCCACGTCGGACAGGATGCCGGAGATGATGGCGACGGCCTTCTCCTCGTCGCCCGCGACGATGGCCTCGGCCAGGCCGCGGTGCGCCGGGATCGTCGAGGCTCCAAGCTGGGGCTGGTCGAAGGGTGCCTCGTAAAGGTCGTTGAAGGCGCGGTGAATCTGCTGGATCACCTTGGCGAACAGCGGATTGCCGGTCGCGTCGTGGATGGCGGCGTGGAACAGGTGGTCGGCCGGGCGCCAGTCCTCGCCAGACTCGTAGACCTCGATCAGTTCCAGCATCCGCAGCATGATCCGGCGCCGCGCCCCCTCGTCCGCGACGCGGGTTGCGATGCGGACCGCCTCGATCTCCAGCGGGCGGCGGACAGCCAGCATCCGGCTGAGGCTGTCGGCCTCGATCTGCACGGTGAGTGGCAGGTGCAGCGACCGGGTCGAGACTTCGGCAACGATCCGCGTGCCGCCGCCCTTGTTGCGGGTGATGATGCCCAGGCTTTCCCATTGCCGCAGCGCCTCGCGCACGGTGGAGCGGCCGATGCCCAGACGGCGGGCAAGCTCGACCTCGGGCGGGAGACGGTCGCCGATGCCAAGGCCCTCGCCCTCGACCAGCGCGGCCAGGAGCCGCGCAACGTCGCGCGGGCGCTTTGGTTCCCTGACGATTTGGGCGGGCAGGACGGTCAAGAAGGGTCTCCACAGGCGCTGGCTGAAAGGTCACGCCAATCAATGTCTGACATTGCGCTGAGAATGTCAGACATTGTGGTGAAAGTAAAGCGTGCAAGCAGGCTCCGGGATTTCCCCGGCGAACCTGGCCGTTCTGCGTGTTCAGTCCGGTGGCTGGCCCACCTGGCTGCCCTGCGCCCCGTTGCGCCCCGCCGAAAGGTGCAGGAGTCCAAGCTGGGTCTTCGTGCCACGCGGCACCTCGGACCCGTAGATCAGCTCCTTGTTCGGAAGGACCGTGGCGAGGATCTCGGCATCGGGTTCCATGGCTCTCCACCGGTCGAAGTCAAACTCGGCGGTCAGACGGGTCAGCCGGATCGATTTGCCCGCTTCGATGGCGGCCTCCAGATTGCGGAATGTCCGCCCCTCGCCGATCGAGCGCCCGCTGAGGCTGGGCGGAAGGGCATGGCTGCTCTGGCTTTCCTTGGAGCGGGTCAGGCGAAAGACGTGGTTCCTGCCAAACTCTGGCGCCAAGTTGGCAACAACCAACGTGTTGTAGGCATCATTATCAGTCGCGGCGAGAACAGTTCGGTATTCAAGCAACTCAATCGTGTGTTCGGCCGCCTCACCCAAGATGTCGCCGTAGTAGGTCGGAATGCCCTGCGCCCGCGCCATTTGAAGATTGGCACGGTTCGGGTCCGCGACCAGGACCGGGATGTCGGCCCGGCGCAGCGCCTCGGCCAGGGCAAGGGTAAAGCGCGATCCGCCAACCAGGAGGACACCGGGGGATTCCCCGCCCGACAGACCCAGCAGGCGCGCGGCGGGGGCCAGGGTGAACCCGTGCAGAATGACGGTCGCGGCGACCAGCGCAAAGGCCAAGGGGCCGACAAGCGCACCATCCGCAACGCCCGCCGCGACAAGCCGTTCGCCGAAGAGGCCCGCCACCGCGACAAGGACCACGCCGCGGGGGCCAGTAAAGGCGACCAGCAGGCGTTCGTTCCTGGGGATGTTGGACCCTACCAGTGACATGAGGACCGTCAGCGGGCGGGCCAGCAGCACGACCATCACCAGAAACAGCACCGCGCGCCAGGTCAGCTGGCCGAAGACGGCGAAGTCGAGAGATGCGGACAAGAGGATGAAAAGACCCGAGACAAGCAGGACCGTCGCCTGTTCCTTGAAGCGGCGCAGCTCCTCGAACGAGGGAAGATCGGCGTTGGCGATCACCAGCCCCATGACGGTGACAGCCAGCAGACCGCTTTCGTGCAACACCATGTCCGAGACCGCAAAGGCCAGTAGCACCGCGGTGAAGAGGAGCGGCACCTTCATGTATTCCGGCGCAAGCGCGTTGCGGAACATCCAGACGACAGCGCGGGCCATGCCGTAGCCCAGGATCGCGGCAAAGACGATGCCGGCGGCCATGCCGCCAAATCCCGCCTCGTCGACCCCCCGAAGGGCAAGGACCGCCTGGAAGGCGACGACCGCCGCCATGGCGCCGATCGGATCATTTACGATCGCCTCCCATTGCAGAAGGGCCGCCGGTCGCCGCTGCAGGCGCGCCTGCCGCAGAAGGGGCGCGATCACCGTCGGCCCGGTGACGATCATGATGCCGCCGAAAACCACCGAAGTTTCCCAGGACAGCCCGGCACCGTAGCGCAATGCCAGACTGGACAGGAGCCATCCCAAAGGCGCGCCAACCAGGACCAGGCGCAGGACGCCGGCGCGGGCATCGCCAAGCTGCTTGAGGTTCAGGGTCAGGCCGCCCTCGAACAGGATGACGGCCACCGCGACAGAGATGAGCGGCGACAGGAAATCCCCGAAGACGGCATGGGGTTCCAGCACGCCGGCAACCGGACCGATCAGGATGCCCGCCGCCAGCATCAGCACGATGGCCGGCATCTGCATCCGCCAGGCAAGCCATTGCGACCCGACGCCAAGTGCGCCGACCAGCGCAATCGCCGGGATCGTTCCAAGGCCGCCAGCCACTGCTTCCAACGCCATTCCGTCGCACTCCTTTTCTTATTGTAGTCGCGATCAAGCCTGTCCCCTGCTTGACCTGTTTCCCGTCTGACGCGAGGCCCGCGCTCCGCTTCGCGAGGTCTCCCTTGCCGATGCCCCGCGGTTACAAAAGCCAGGGCATCAGAAGCGTCGCAAAGCTGAGGACGAAGAAGAAGCCTGCCATGTCGGTGATCGTCGTCAGCAGCGGGCCGCTGGCAGCCGCGGGGTCCTGACCGAAGCGCTTGAGCAGAAGCGGCACCACGCCGCCGATCAGCACCGCAAGGACCGTGTTCAGGGTCAGCGCCCCGCCGATCACCAGACCAAGGGCCGGATTGCCCTTCCAGACCCAGGCGACGGCGCCGACCAGCAGACCGAGGGTAACACCATTGATGACGCCGACCGAAAGCTCTTTCATCAGCACACGCAGGGCATCACGCGGCCGCACGAGGCCGAGGCTGAGTTCCCGCAGACTGACCCCGACCGCCTGGTTGCCGGAACAGCCGCTCATGTCCGACACCATCGGCAGGAAGATCGCCAGCGCGATGACCGCCGCAAGCGTCGCCTCATAGGCGGAAATCACGCTGGCGGCGAGGATGTTCAGAAAGATGTTGGCCGTCAGCCAGGCCAGCCTGCGGCGCGAGCGCAAGAGGACGGGCATCGACCGAAGTTCCTCGATGACAACGCCCTGGCGGCGCAGGCTTTCCGTTTCGCTGCGTTCCAGCACGGCGTCGGCAACCGAGGACCGCGACACGACGCCCACAAGATCGCCCAGGTCATCGACAACGGGCACGCCGAGGAACGGATGTTCGTCGAAGATGTCCTCTAGCTCTTCCAGCGGCGTATCGACCCCGACCGCGAGGGGTTTCACCATGATCGAGCTGAGGAGCGCGCTTCGTTTCGCGGTCAGAAGGCCCCGCAGCGACACGACGCCCAGAAGCTGCCCCTCCGCATCGGTGATATAGGGGTGCTGGCCGCGGTACCGTTCAAATTCGTCGTCGCCCGAGGCAAGGTCGCGCAGGACTTTCCCGACAGTCTCGCTTTCCAGAAAGCGGAAGACTTCCACCATCATCAGGCCGCCGGCGGTGCCATCCTCGTATTCGACCAGGCGACGCACATCGGCGGCGTCCTCCTCGTCCATTTCCAGCAGGATCGCCTCGGCATCCTCTTCATCGAGTTCGCCGATGACGTCCGCCTTGATGTCGCTGTCGAGTTCCTCAAGGATCTCGGCGGCACGTTCCGGCAACAGGCGCTCGACAAGCTCCACCGCCATTTCATTTGGCGCCTCGCCGATAAGCTGCGCCGCCAGTTCAGTCGGGACAAGCTCCAGCACCCGGTCGCGGTCGTCCGGTGTCAGGGCCAGTAGCTCGCGCAGCGCCTCGCTGTAGCTCAGCGGGTCAAGCACGGCGTTCAGCTTTTCGGCATCACCCTCCTGGATGGCACGAAGCAGGATCGATTCGACGGATTCGGTCGGCTCCTGGCCATTGGTGCTTGCGGTCATTGATGCCCCCGCTGGATAGGATGGGTCGGATGGTACCGAGAGGCGCTGGCCAGATCTTGCCGCGCCTCCCGTCGCTTTCGCTGCCGGTGCGGTTATCGCCGCAGGATCGAGGCGATGGTGTCCGCCAGTTGCCCCATGGCCGACCCCTGGGCCCTGGCGACCGCGCCCGGGGCGGCAGAGTCCATCGGGACACGGATGTCGAACCGCCGGACAAAGTCGCGGATCACGTCGTCGGGCGATGCGCCGGTGATCTGGCCGGAAAGCTGGAACATCCCGTCAGCCCGGGCCACGATGCGTTCAATGCGCACTTCAAGGCGGACATCGGCCGGATCGTCGAAAGGCCAGGGCTCGGCGACGACATCGGCGGTGGTGCGCAGATCAAGCGCGCGCGACAGTTCGGCGGTGATGCCCCGGGCCGATCCATCCGCCCAGATCGACCCTTTCACCGGGCGCAAGGCGCCATCAGCGTTTTCCTGTAGCATGTCGGTCGCTTCCGCATAGGCGGGAAGCACCACCTCGCGCACTTCGATGCTGCCGACCCGAAGTGGGATCTCGCGCGTGGTTTCCGGCGAGGCGTCGATCAGAAACTGCGAGTCGCTGCCACATCCCGCAAGGGCCAGGGCGGCGGAAAACAGGGCCATCCGGAACTGTGGCATCATGACATTACCTTCCAAGAATAAGGGAGTTCGGGTTTCTCTCGATCGCACGGGCCAGCGAGCTTACCGCCTTGGCCGCACTGCTGACGTCACGCAGCAAGGCCATCGCTTCCGAGCTGAAGTCGGACCTTGCGCCGTAGGTGTCGATCAGCCGTCCGGTCTCCTGCACGATCTGGTCCAGTCGCTGGGTGATCCCGGGCAGCGCTTCGGTAGCCTTTGCGACCGCATCGGCGGCATCGCGCGTCGATTCCAGGGCCGCGTTCGCGGTCTCGATGGTGCCGCCCTCGCGCAGCGCCTTCAGCGCGGCAGAGACCTCGTTCAGGGCCGCGGTCAGGGCCGGCGGCACGGCTGCGGCTTCCTCTGTCCCGATCAGCGCATTGGCGCTGTCGACCAGTTTCCTGGCCGAGGCGACAAGGTCTTCCGCCGGAAGGTTGTTGGCCTTTTCGGCCAGGTTGCGCAGGTCAGTGACCAATGCGGCAAACTGGTCGGAGGATGCGGCGACATCGCTTGCGATCTTGTCGGCCGAGGCGATGGCCGAGGCCAGACGGTCCACGGTCCCCGCCGCGCGCAGGTCGTCCGCGATGGACTGCAACTCTGCCAGCAGCTTGCGGAGTTCACCCGGCAGTGCCTGGGTATCTTCGTCGGCGACCAGCGCACGGGTTTCGTCCAGCAGGCTTGCCAAAGCGTCGGGCGCCCGTTTTGTCCCGTCCGACCGCGCTACGTCCTCAATCGCTTCCATGAGGGAAATCGCCCGCGCCATGACCTCTTCGACCGGCAAGGCGTTGACCCGTTCCAGCACACCTTCCGCCGTGGCGGTGAAGTCCGACAGCTGGGACTTGACGCTTGGAATGACCGGCGGCTCGCCCTCAAGCTGACGAAGCGCCACCGGGGAGGCATCGGGCACCTGGTTCAGCTCGATCACCAGGGCCGCGCTGAGCAGGCTGGTCGTGGCAAGCTGTGCGCGCAGGCCATCATCGACAAGGCTGCCGACAAAGGCGATGGTCTCCTCGGCCGGCGTTTCCGGCGCAAGGCCAATGGCGGACGGATCGATCGCGACGGTGGCGCGAACGTAGACCCGACGACCCCAGGGCACGGTCTCGGCCACCGGCTTGATCGCGACCACCTCGCCCACGCGCAATCCGCGATACATCACCGCCGCACCGACCGACAACCCGCTGACGGATTCGTCGAACTCGACCGAGAACCGCACCGCATTTGCGCCAAGCGCGGTGAAGACGCTTTCCCGGGCGTCCTTTTCGGCGCGGTAAAGCTCGAACACCGTGTCCGCGGCTATCGGCTCGCCACCCTGGAAGGTGGTGTCAAAGGCAATCCCGCCCGAAACCAGCGCGGCCAGATTGCCGACGTCAAGCTGTACGCCGCCCGCGCCGATCGAGACCGAAAAGCCGGAAAGGTCCCAGAAACGGGTCGCCGTGGTCAGGCCGGCATCATAGGGCGCGAAGATGAACGCCGTCGCGATCACGCCCTCGCCATCCGCGGTAAGACGGGGCGCATCCAGCTTGCCGACCTCGATCCCGCGGAACAGGACGGGTGCGCCCTGGACCAGCTGGTTCGCGTTCCTGGCGCGCAGGGTCACCTGGGTGCCATCCCGTCCAGGCCGGATCAGCGGCGCCTCTTCAAGGCCGATGAACTGGTCGGCGCTTTCGACGCTGGACGGCTGGAACGCGGCATCAATATAGACGCCGGACAGAACGGTCGACAGCCCGCTGACCCCGCGTGCCGAAAGCTCTGGCCGCACGACCCAGAACTGGGCATCGGCGGGAAGCACCCCGGCGACCTCGCGGTTGATGCGCGCACTGACGATCACGCGGGCGAGGTCGTCGGTGAAACCGACGGTCTCGACCGTTCCGATGGTCACGTCGCGGTATTTGACCAGCGTTTCCCCCTCGACGATCCCGGCGGCGTTCCGGAATTCGATGGTCACCAGCAAGCCGCGGTTGGCGTAGTTCTGCCAGGCGATCCCCAGCGAGACCACGACCGAGATGATCGGAACCAGCCAGATCAGCGACAGGTTTCGCCAGAAGGATTTCTTCGGCGGACGCACGTCCAGATCCGCCGGTTCGATATTCGTCATGCCTGCGTCTCCCCTTCGGCATCCCAGATCAGGCGCGGATCAAAGCTCAGCGCCGACAGCATCGTGAACGCCACGGAAAGCGCGAAACACACGGCCGCGTAGCCCGGGTTGATCGTTGCGGCAAAGTCGAACTGCACCAGCGCGGACAGGATCGCCACCACGAAGACGTCGATCATCGACCACCGCCCGATGAACTCCACCACTTCAAACAGATGCAGGTTCCGGTGACCGCGCCCCGAGGCCGGTCTGCCCAGGATGATTGCCAGATAGCCGATGGCAAGGAACTTGCCGATCGGAATGACCACGCTGGCAACGAAGACGATCAGCGCGATGCCGATCGACCCATGCTCGACCAACTCGATGACGCCGCCGACAATCGTGCTTTCCCGCTGCTTGCCCAGCGTCGTGGTCAAGAGCATCGGGTAGACGTTGGCCGGGATGTAGACGATCAGCCCGGCGGCAAGCCAGGCCCAGACCACCTGCAGGCTGGCCTTGCTGCGCGGGGCGATCCGCCCGCCGCAGCGCGCGCATTCCGTCGCCGTCATCGGGTTCACCCGCCCGCAGGATCGGCACCCCAGAAGACCGACCGCGCTGGCGGTTGTCACCGCGCGCGTGTCGAGAGCGTTTTCCATATCGTGATCCTGCACATGAACATGTCTTTCATCGCCGTGACGACAACCAGCAGCGCCATCGCCCAGAAGGCCGGGCCGATGCTGAGGGTGGCAAGCCCGGCAACCTTGACCAGCGCGATGGCGACGCCGACCACGAAGATCTCGGCCATTGCCCATGGGCGCAGCAGTTCCGAGATCCGGAAGGCCGCGACCGCGTGGCGCCAGGGGTGCCAGCCAAGCGCCATCGGCGCCAGGGCATAAAGGATCGTGCCAAGCCGGATAAGCGGCAGCACGATGATCAGGGCCGCGACGGCAAAACTCAGCGGCAGCATCAGGCCATCCGAGAAGGCGAGAACAGCATCGAAGAGAGAGCTTTTGTGGTTCAGGCCCCTGGCGCTGATTTCAAGGAACGGGAAGAACACGGCGGCCCACATCAGGACAACCGCCGTGGTGGCCAGCATCACGATGTTGGTCAGCGCCCGTTCGCGCGGCGCCGCGATCACCGAATGGCAGCGCGGGCAACGCGCCGTTGACAGGATCATGACCTCGCGGTCGCGCAGAAGCGCATCGCAGACCGGGCAGGCGATCAGCTCGTCCAGCTTCCAGCCGGATGGGTCGCTATGCGTCTGTCGCGCCAACATTTCTGGCCTTCCTGATGAGAGACGGTCTGCAATGGCAGGGCAGACAGCAGGTTATGAAGTTCCGGTCAGGTCGCGGGTCGCCGTAGGGACCCAGACGTTAGCTAAAGGACGAGAGTTCGGCGCGCCACTCACATTTCATGAGCGGGCAAGCAACACATGGACCTTCCCCCGAAGCGTTGACTTCGGCGGCAACCGGTCACGGGCGTTGCGGTTTGCCTAGAAGCCGAATTCTGGCGAAACGCCCGGGTTGCCGCCGCATCCCGCCAGAGGGGCGCCCCAAGGACCGGCCTGACTTTGCCAGGTCCTGTCCGGCATGCCCGCAAAATGGCGGCCCGGGGCAGGGCGCGAAGTCATCCACCGAGCGTATTTGGCCATGACATCTTCCCTTCCCAACATGACTGGCGCCATTCCGACGCTGATTCCGGAGGTCGGGGCCGCTTGCCCGTCCTCGGTGTCGCTGGCGTCACCTAGGTTGTGACATCATATTCCACAAATTTATATTAATCATCGTTGTCATGATTTTCACTTGTTTGAAAACAGACGTGGCCGGCGCAGCTCCTTCACCTCGTTGTTTTTGCTCAGCAATCTCAGCTTTTCCTCCATCTCTCCCTGTCCTGCCATGACAGACTCGGCCGCAGCGGCCAGCGTCATTTCGGCCACATTGGCCAGGATCGGCTCGATATCTTCGCGCCAGACTGCCCAGACGGGATAGGGGAAAACGCCGGCATCGGGCACCATGTGCAGCGTTCCGGCCTCGACGTAGGGTTTGACATGGCGCGCAGGCAGATAGGCCGAGCTTCGCCGCTGCAGGATGTAGTCCAGCGCCAGCGCCCCCACCGACAGCGTGATGCCCGTGTTCAGACGATCGGGAAATTCCTTGGCCTGGGCATGGATGAACTCCGGCCCCCAGTCGACAAGGACATAGCCATGCTCAAGCTCCAGCGTGGGGTTCGGCCAAGAGGCGACAAGGACCAGTTCTTCCTCGATCACCGGCGTCACCCGCAGCCCCGGCCGAAGCGTGGGCCGATATTGCAGCGCCACGTCGACCACCCCCTCGACCAGAAGCCGGGTCAGACGATCCGGCATTCCGGCTTCCGCCTTCAGGCTGAGGTCGGGCGCGGCGGCACGCAACCCGTCCATCCAGCCAAAGCCCAGCCAGGGCCAGATCGAATATTGCGCCCCGATCGACAGGCTGCGGGTGAAGCCGGTCGGAATGCCGACCTGTTGCCGGGCCTCTTCCCATGTCCGCATGAGAGAGAGTGCGTAGCGTTCGAAGGCAAGTCCCGCCGGTGTCAGCTCGGCCCCGGCCTTCGAGCGGACGAACAGCAGCTTGCCGACGCTGTCTTCCAGCCGCTGCACCCGCAGCGATACTGCCGACTGGGTGACAAACAATTGTTCCGCGGCGGAAACGAACGAGCCGGATGCAGATACAGCCAGAAAGGTCCGGAGTAATGTGATGTCCATGCAGGTTCATCCATGAGTATTTCTGCTGCATAGCACCTGCGTCGTGACTATTCCTCTCCTGAAAGCGACAGGCATGACCTGAACCCATGGTTCGCGTTGGCCGGTGCGGCTGGTCGGCCCGGAACACAGAACGGCATCGGCTTGACAGAAAAACCTTGAAACCCGGGGCCTTCGGCAAGCATGATCCAGAGAGCGGCCCCAGCGTCGCCCTTCGCAAGCAGGAGATTGTCCTGTTCTTTCTGGCCCTCCACGTCCTTGTCGTCGGCATCTGTGCCCTGCACATCCTGCTGCGCCGGCACCGCCAGCCCGAATCCCGCATGGCGTGGCTTCTGGTCGTTCTGGTCCTGCCCTATGCCGGAGCAATCGCCTATCTTCTGCTGGGTCAGACCAGCGTCGGGCGTAGGCGCGTAGAGCGGCTGAGATCCGATTTCAGCCGTTTGCCGCGCCCCGAGGCCGCCGCGGGATGGGGGGCTCCCGAGAGCGTCGCGGCCCTGACGCCGGACTACGCGCCGTTGTTTCGTGTCGGACAGTCGATCTCGGGCTATCCGGCGGTCAGTGGGAATACGGCGGTCCTGACGGCGAATCCGGACGCCGCGATCGAGGATATGGTTGCGGCGATCGACGCGGCGCAAGACCACGTCCACTTGCTGTTCTACATCTGGCTGGCCGACAACAACGGGCACAAGGTTGCAGAGGCGCTGATCCGGGCCGCGGGGCGGGGTGTGGCCTGCCGGGCGATGGTGGACGACCTCGGCTCGCGCGCGCTGCTGAAGGATCCACTCTGGCACAGGATGACAGCAGCTGGGGTTCATACGCGCTCGGCCTTGCGGATCGGCAATCCGCTGGTGCGGATTTTCAACGGTCGCATCGACCTTCGCAACCACCGCAAGATCCTGGTGATCGACAACAGCATTACCTTTTGCGGCAGCCAGAACTGCGCCGACCCGGCCTTTCTGCCCAAGGCGAAATACGGTCCCTGGGTGGATGCCGTGATGCGCTTTACCGGGCCGGTGGTGCGGGAGAACCAGCACCTTTTCGCAAGCGACTGGATGGGCAACGGAGGCGATGACATCTCGGCCCTTCTGACCGCGCCGATGCCGGAGGCCCGGGCCGGCTTTACCGCGCAGGTCGTCGGCACCGGCCCGACCTTCCGCAATTCGGCGATGCCGGAGATGTTCGCCTCGCTGATCTTCGCCGCGCGGAAATCGCTGTTCATCACGACGCCATACTATGTCCCTACACCCAGCATTCAGCAGGCCATATGCGCCTGCGCGGCCCGCGGGGTTGATACGACGATCATCTTCCCGGCCCGGAACGACGATTTCGCAGTCGGCGCCACCAGCCGCAGCTATTATGAAGGCCTGCTTGAAGCGGGCGTGAAGATCCACGAATTCCAGCCGGGCCTTCTGCACACCAAATCGCTGACCATGGATGGACGGATCACTTTGATCGGATCGGCCAACATGGATCGCCGCAGCTTTGACCTGAACTACGAGAACAACATCCTGCTTGAGGACGAGGCGACGACCGCCGCGATGCGGGAACGGCAGGAAACCTATCTTGCGCAAAGCCGGCCGGTCCTTCTGGACGAGGTCCGGAACTGGGGGCCGGGGCGCAGGCTGTGGAACAATTCGCTGGCGATCGTCGGCCCGATTCTCTGACCCTGAAAGGTCGGGATGGCGGGCGGCGAAAACGATGGAGGCTGCTTTGCCCCCCGCATCCGAGTCCGACAACTGGCCGAGCGGCACCATCTTTACCCTTGGCCACTCGACCCTGCCCATCGGGCAGTTCATCACGCTCCTGCAAAGCTATGGCATCCTGCAACTCGCCGATATCCGGACGGTGCCCGGTTCACGCCACAACCCGCAATACGCGGCCAGCGCGCTGGCAGACAGCCTTGGGGCCGCGGGAATCGCCTATGTCCATCTGGCCGAGCTTGGCGGCCTGCGACGCGCTCAGAAGAACTCGCCCAACACCGGCTGGCGCAATGCGAGCTTCCGGGGCTATGCCGATTACATGCAGACCGAAGCCTTCGCCGATGCGGTCGAACACCTGATCGCAATGGGCCGCGCCGCGCGCACGGCGATCATGTGCGCCGAAGCGGTACCCTGGCGCTGCCACAGGTCGCTGGTCGCCGACGCGCTTGAGGCACGCGGGGTGGAAGCGGTCGAGATCATGCCCGATGGAAGTTGGCGGATGCACAAGCTGACGCCCTTCGCCAAGCTTGCGGGTACAACCTTAACCTACCCGCCAGAGTTGGATGAAACACCGTCAGGCGACGGGCAATAGCCGCGCCCCGGACTGGTCCGGCACCTCTGATATGTCTGTCCATGCTGTTTGTGCCGTGAAGCTGGCCAAACCTATCGACGGATGGAAAAAATGACGGTAGCCTCAACTGACCGACCATCGCTCGAACCGAGCAACCTAGATTTATCAAGGCAGTAAAGGGAGGGTCACCCATGAACATCGACCTTTCGCGCCGCAGCTTTTTGGGGCTGGCGGGTGCGGGGGTGGCAGCTACGACGCTTGGGGCCATGGGCTTCGGGCAAG
Source organism: Rhodobacterales bacterium (assembly GCA_017303485.1). Taxonomy (GTDB): domain Bacteria; phylum Pseudomonadota; class Alphaproteobacteria; order Rhodobacterales; family Rhodobacteraceae; genus Tabrizicola. Next base: position 5,078 of record JAFLCY010000028.1, on the reverse strand, counting down.
CGGAAGCCGCGGTCGCCGCACATGTGCGCGACTTCAAGCTGGCCACCACCACCGAGACACGCAACATCTGCACCTATTGCTCTGTCGCCTGTGGCGTCATCATGTATTCCAAGGGCGACCGTGCAGCGGGTGAGACGGCAGAACTCCTGCATATCGAGGGGGACGCCGACCATCCGACGAACCGCGGGACGCTGTGCCCGAAAGGTGCGGCGCTGAAGGATTACGTCAAGGCCGAGACGCGCCTGACCTATCCGCGCTATCGCGCGCCGGGGGCCGACAAGTTCACCGAGATCAGCTGGGACGAGGCGCTGGACAAGATCGCCCGCGCGGTCAAGGACGACCGCGATGCCAACCTGATCGAAAAGAACGCCGAGGGCGTGACGGTCAACCGGCTGACCACCACCGGCTTTCTGGCCGCTTCGGCCACGACAAACGAAACCGCCTGGGCGACGTGGAAAGTGGTCCGCTCGCTGGGTATCGTAGGATTCGACAACCAGGCGCGCGTCTGACACGGCCCCACGGTGTCCAGTTTGGGCCCGAGCTTTGGCCGTGGAGCGATGACAAACTCCTGGACCGATATCAAGAATACCGACCTTGTCGTCATCATGGGCGGCAATGCTGCCGAGGCGCATCCCTGCGGCTTCAAATGGGTGACCGAGGCCAAGCAGCATCGTGGCGCCAAGCTGATCGTCGTGGACCCAAGGTTCAACCGCTCGGCATCGGTGTCGGACTATTACGCCCCGATCCGTCCCGGCACGGATATCGCCTTCCTGATGGGGGTGATCCGCTGGTGCATCGAGAACGACAAGGTGCAGTGGGACTATGTCCGCAACTACACCAACGTCTCTTATCTGGTGCGCGAGGACTTCGGCTGGTCCGATGGCATGTTCACCGGCTACGACGCCGAGAAGCGCAGCTATGACCAGACCAGCTGGGAGTACCAGATCGGCGAGGACGGCTTTGTCCTGACGGACGAGACGCTGGAACATCCCCGCAGCGTCTGGCAGCTTCTGAAGCAGCATGTCGACGTCTATACGCCGGAATTCGTTGAGAATCTGTGCGGGACGCCGAAGGACCGCTATCTGAAGATCTGCGAGATGATCGGCGAGACTTCTGCCCCCGACAAGGCGATGACCTCGATGTATGCCCTGGGCTGGACCCAGCATTCCAAGGGCGCCCAGAACATCCGCGGCATGGCGATGCTGCAGCTGCTGCTGGGCAATATCGGGATCGCGGGGGGCGGCATGAACGCCTTGCGCGGGCATTCCAACATCCAGGGCCTGACCGACGTGGGCCTGATGTCGAACCTCTTGCCCGGCTATCTGGCAATGCCAAGGGAGACCGAGCCCGACTTCGCCACCTACATGTCGACGCGGGGCAACAAGCCCCTCCGCCCGAACCAGACGAGCTACTGGCAGAACTACAACAAGTTCATGGTCAGCTTCCTCAAGGCGCTGTGGGGCGACAAGGCGACTGTCGAGAACGGCTGGGGCTATGACTGGCTGCCCAAGCTGGACATCGCGCAATACGACGCCATGCGCATGTTCGACATGATGAAGAACGGCGAAGTCACCACCTACTTCTTCCAGGGCTTCAACGCGCTGCTCAGCTTCCCCAACCGGGCCAAGATGACCGAGGCCTTCTCGAAGCTGAAGCTGATGGTCGTGATGGACCCGCTGGAGACCGAGACGGCGTCGTTCTGGGAAAACCACGGCATCCACAACGAGGTGGATACGGCCTCGATCCAGACCGAGGTCTTGGAGCTGCCGACGACCTGTTTCGCCGAGGACGAGGGCGCGACGGTGAACTCGGGCCGCTGGCTGCAATGGCACTGGCCCGGGCCTACCCCTCCGGGCGAGGCCAGGACCGATATCTGGATCATGGCGCAGATTCATCTGCGGGTGAAGAAACTCTACGAGGACGAGGGCGGCAAGGCGCCCGAGCCGATTTTGAATCTGGACTGGGAGTATGAGGATCCCGGCGAACCGACCGCTGCTGAACTGGCGCGCGAACTGAACGGCCGCGCGCTGGAAACGCTGTACGATCCGGCGGACCCGGCCAAAGTGGTGCTTGAGGCGGGCCAGCAATTGTCCGGCTTCGGACAGATGCGCGACGATGGCTCGACCATGGGCGCCTGCTGGATCTATTCCGGTTGCTGGACCGAGGCCGGAAACATGATGGCGCGCCGCGACAATAGCGACCCGTCCGACATGGGGGTGTTCCAGAACTGGTCCTTCTCCTGGCCGGCCAACCGCAGGGTGCTGTACAACCGCGCCTCCTGCGACCCTGACGGCAAGCCGTGGGATCCGACCCGGACGCTGATCGAATGGAACGGCGAGAAATGGGCAGGCGCGGACGTGCCCGACATCGCCGTGACCGCCAAACCGCGCGAGGTTGGGCCCTTCATCATGAACCCGGAGGGGACCGCCCGCTTCTTCAGCCGCAAGCTGATGCGCGACGGGCCGTTCCCGACCCATATGGAGCCGTTCGAAAGCCCGGTGGCCAACCCGCTGAACCCCGAAATGCGGGGCAATCCGGTGGCGCGGGTCTTCGCCGGCGACCTGGCAGAGATGGCGACCAGCGCGGAGTTTCCCTTCGTCGCCACCTCTTACCGGCTGACCGAGCATTTCCACTACTGGACCAAGCACAACCGGGTGAATGCGACGACCCAGCCCGAGTTCTTCGTCGAGATCAGCGAGGAACTGGCGGCCGAGAAGGGCATCACCAAGGGCGGTTGGGTTCGGGTCTGGTCCAAGCGCGGCCAGGTCTGGGCCAAGGCGGTGGTCACCAGGCGGGTCCGCCCGCTGATCTGCGACGGCAAGCCCGTCCATATCATCGGTATTCCGATCCACTGGGGCTTCAAGGGCGCAGCGCGCAAGGGCTTCGGCCCGAACTCGCTGGGTCCCGTCGTCGGTGACGCCAATATCGAGACGCCGGAGTTCAAGGCCTTTCTTGTCAACATCGAGCCAGCGGAGGGCATGGCATGACCACCGAAAGCGCTCCTCAGCCGACCACGGCGGCAGCAAACCCGCCGGTGTCGCCGCTGGCCTCGAACCTCTTGTCGTCGGATGTGGTCAGGGCCTCGGCGACGCCGAACCTGCCCGCGCCGGACCGGCAGCTGGACAAGGTGGCCAAGCTGATCGACGTGTCGAAATGCATCGGCTGCAAGGCCTGCCAATCGGCCTGTATCGAGTGGAACGACACCCATCCGGATATCGAGGAGAACGTGGGGGTCTACGAGAACCCCCACGACCTGACGCCTGACATGTTCACGCTGATGCGGTTCTCGGAATATGAGAACCCGGACAGCGGCGATCTGGAATGGCTGATCCGCAAGGACGGCTGCATGCATTGCGAGGATCCGGGCTGCCTGAAGGCCTGCCCGGCGCCGGGCGCAATCGTGCAGTATTCCAACGGCATCGTCGATTTCATCAGCGACAACTGCATCGGCTGCGGCTACTGCGTGACGGGTTGTCCCTTCGACATTCCGCGGATTTCCAAGGTCGCGCATGTGTCGAAGAAATGCACGCTCTGCTCGGATCGCGTGGCCGTCGGGCAAGGCCCGGCCTGCGCCAAGGCCTGCCCGACCAAGGCGATCACCTTCGGCACCAAGGAAAGCCAGATCGCCCTGGCCAATGAGCGGATCGAGGACCTGAAGTCGCGCGGCTACGAAAACGCCGGGCTTTACGATCCGCAGGGCGTGGGTGGCACCCATGTGATGTATGTCCTGCATCATGCGGACCAGCCGTCACTCTATTCCGGCCTGCCGGACGAGCCCCGCATTTCTGCGGTGGTCGAGGGCTGGAAGGGTCCGGCCAAGACGGTCGGGCTGGCGGCAATCGGGCTGGCGGCGGTGGGAACGGTCCTGCATGGGATCTTCGGCCGGCCCAACACCGTGTCCGAGCTTGAGGAGCAGGAGGCCGCGGAACTGGTCGACGAAACCGATCCGCAGAAGGAGGCGTGAAATGAAGCGCATCTACTCTGCCCCCGGTGACGAGATCGAGACCCGCGACCCGGTGACGGTAAGCCGCTACCGGGGCTTCACCCGGGCGAACCACTGGCTGACCGCGCTCTGCATGATCCTTCTGCTGCTGTCGGGCTTTGCCTTCTTCGACCCGCGGCTCTACTTCCTGACCGCGCTGTTCGGCGGCGGGCCGACTGCCCGCTGGCTGCATCCGGTGATCGGCATCGTGATGTTCTTCAGCTTCCTTGGCCTTTTCGTGCAGATGTGGCGGCTGAACCTGCCCCGGCGCGAGGATGTGGTCTGGATGTCGAAGGCCGGCGACCTTTTGTCAGGGCACGAAGAGGACATGCCCGAACTTGGCAAGTACAACGCCGGGCAGAAACTGGTGTTCTGGTCGATGGCGGGGCTGATCCTTGTGCTGATCGTTACCGGCCTGATGATCTGGGAGCAGCAGATCCCGCTGTGGCAGGACTATGCTCCCGTGCTTGCCTCGATCCCCGCGCGGCGGATTGCCGTGGCGATCCATTCGTTCGCGGCGTTCCTCACGATCCTGGTGTTCATCCTGCACGTCTATGCGGCGATCTGGACCCGGGGCACCATCCGCGCCATGACCCGGGGCACGGTGACCGGAGGCTGGGCTTTCCGCCACCACCGCAAATGGCTGCGCGAACTGGCTGGACGGCAGGACTCCGGTCCGGCAGAGTAATCGGGAGCTGCCCTTCGCCAAGGGCTTTCCTTCGCAAGGAGGCGTGGCCGGTCGGCCCGTGAATGCATGGCAGAGACTCTGAAACCCGACCCCTCGATGATCGGCGGCGTGGCGAAGGCGCCCTTCGCCTTGCTCCCGGCGGCGCTGGTCCTGTTTCAGGAGCGGGCGAAACGCTTGACCTTCCTCGCCGAAACCAGCGAGCTGAAGCCCTATCTGACCTTCCTCGCCGCGCTGACCCGGTTGCAGGCAAGGCTCGTGGCGCAGCTTCCCCCGGTGCAGCCCTTGGCCCCTGCCCGGCTGGCGCAGGCCCGTGCGGCAAACATGCCCCCCATCGACCGCGCCGCGCTGGCCGACGATCCGGCGCTGCACGACACGCTGGCCGCGCTGGCCGAAGGCGCGGCGGCCCTG
>JAFLCY010000027.1:9215-39765 GCA_017303485.1 Rhodobacterales bacterium | reverse complement strand
TGCAGCGTTCCCGCCGGAATGGTGAACCCGGCCTCCGTCACCTCGGCCTGCCACTGCGAGACCCGCCCGCCGCCGTCACCGCCGAAGACCACCTGATCCAGATCGCCCTCGAACAGCGGCGTCGACTTCGCCATGTTCTTCACCGCATAGCGCCGCAGAACCTCTTGCCCCACCTGCGCATAGGTCGCGTTCGGATACTCGGCCAGCGTCTCCATCAGCGTCCAGGTGAATACGCCCTGCGGCTTTCGCCCCGGCTTGCCCTTGGGCAGGTTCTTCTCCGGCGTCACCTCGTTGGTCTGCGCCGCGAAGAAGGCGACGAACGACCCTTCGCCTTCGCCCTCATCGAACGGAGCCTCGGTGGCCCGCGGATCGACCGACCGCGAGACCTCTACCGCATCCACGTCGATCCCCAGCGCCTCGGGCGGCAGTTGCCGCATCCGCACCTCGTCCTCGGCACTTTCCACCGCGCGCGTCGCGGTCCCCGAATGGCAGCTGTCGAACACGGCCCAGACGTTCGCGCCCTTGGCCCGCAACCCGTCGATCAGCGCGCCGATCTCGTCATCGACCAGCGCATTCTCGACCTCGCCGACCTGGTTCGACCAGGGCCCGATGTCCACCGGCAGGAACAGCTCGTCCAGCCCGTCCAACTCGGTCGACGGGTCCTTCGCCGGGGCCTGCGTCCCATGGCCCGAGAAATGCAGATAGACGAAGTCGCCCGGTTGCACCTCTGCCGTCAAATCCGCGAAAGCCCCCCGGATCGCCCCCAGCGTTGGCGCTTCCGCGCCCGGAACCCCGTCCGACAGTACCGTCACATGCTCCGATGGAAACGGCACCGGGGCCTCGGTGGTCAGGTAAGTCGCCACCAGCTCCACATCGTTGGCCGGTCCCTTCAGCCACCAGCGCTCCTCCAGCGCGGGGTACTGATTGGCCCCGATCAGCAGGGCATAGTTTTCCCGCGCGAAAGCAGGGGCGGCAGCCAGACAGAGAGCAATAGTGAAAAGTGGTTTCATCAGTTTGTCATCAACGCATAATCGGCCGCAACCGGGCCCTTGTTGTCCACCTTCAGCGTGAATGTTCCCGGCGTGGCCGGGGTCCAGCCGCAATAGGCGATATGGCTGATGTCGGTGTCCGAACACACCAGCCGCCCCTTGTCGTCATAGATGGCAAGGTTCAGATTCACCGCAGCCTTCGCCTCGACATAGACCTCGGCATATTCCCCGCCCCGGAACTCGATCGGCGGATAGGTGTCGCCCTTGCCATTGCCAAGGCTGCCGATGTTGTAGACCGGGCCAGAGGCCACGCCCTTGGTCGCCTCCACCTTCGCGTCCTCGATCAGTCCCAGCAGCGCCTCATCGCCCCCGGCGAGGGCTTCCGCACTCGCCAGCATCTCGTCCCAACCCAGCGGCGCGCCCTCGCCCGCGATGCCGTCCACCGCCGCCCGCGTCCCCACCACCGGGGCCAGGTCCTTCCGCAGCCGCGCCGCCGACAGGATCAGCAGCGGATCGCCCGCCTCGACGCCCATCGCATAGAGCCGCGCCGAAATCTCGGCGATCTTCACCGGCGAGGCCGTCTCGGCAAGGGCGGGCACAGTCAGGCCCATCAGGCAGGTCGCAAGCAGGAAACGGCGCATCGTCATACTCGTCTGGCTTTGTCCTGCCCGACCATGCGGCGCGGCTTCGCCCCTGTAAATGCAAGATTTCTTCATGACAGCCTTTGTCATGAGCCATTCCCCGGCCTCCCTGCTAGCACCTGTGGCCAGAGGCAGAACAAAGGTTTCATGATGCAGGTCAAAGGCGAAAAGCGGCAAAGACCGCTTCGGTTCATGGGTGAGGCGCTGGCGGCGCTGATAGTGCTGGTCCTGATTGCGCTGATCGGTCCGGCCAGCGCCTCGCCCCTCGATCAGGCGATGGAAAAGGTCTTCACCGTCCGCTCCGCCGATGCCGAGGACCGCTTCCTCGGTTCTGCCTTCCTCTGGGCCGATGGCAGCGTCGCCGTCACCAACGCGCATGTGGTGGGCGAGGCCGAGGAAGTCCGCCTCATCGACCGCCACGGCGCCGAGACGACCGCCCTTGTCATCGCCCGCGACCCCGTGCGCGACGTGGCCGTCCTCTCCGTGCCCGAGGGTGCGACCGGCCTTGCCGTCGCCCCCACGGCCCCCCAGCTTGGCGACGAGGTCTTCGCCCTCGGCGCCCCCCTTGGCGTCGAATTCACCCTGACCGAAGGGCGCATTTCCTCTCTCGCGCGGCAGACCGACATCGCCGTCCCCATGCTGATGCTCCAGCACGACGCCGCCGTGAACCCCGGCTCCTCCGGCGGCCCGCTGGTCGATGCCGAGGGTCGGCTTCTGGGCATGAACTCCCAGATCGCCGACGGCAGCCGGATGTTCGTCGGCATCGCCTATGCCATCCCGGCCAGCGAACTCAACCGCATCGTCACCGGCCTTGTCGAGGAAACCCTGCCGCCCTTCCCGACCCTTGGCCTCACCGTCCGCCCGGTCGACCGCCAGGTCGCCGAAACCCTTGGCGTCGCGCCGCGCGGCCTCCTGATCGACGCCGTCGCCCCCGGCGGCCTGTCCGAAGCCTCCGGCCTGAAAGCGGGGGACATCATCACACAGGCCTCCGGGACCACCCTCACCGCGCCGGGAGACTTCGCCTTCGTCATCGAATCCGCTAGCGCCGATGGAACCGCGACCATCACCATCCTCCGTGCCGGGGAGGAACAGTCCCTGACCCTCGCCCTCACCGAACCCGAGCCCACTGGCCTGCGCACCCGCGACATCGCCCGCGCCCCGGCCAAGGTTGCGGCCTATACCTTTGCCGCGCTTGGCGTGGCGCTTGACGACAAGGGCAGCGTCACTGCGCTGACCGACAACTCCCCCGCCCTGCTGGCCGGTCTGGCAAAAGGCGACCGCATCCTCGCCATTAACGGCGCGCCGCAGGACCTCGCCAGCTACGAACTTGCTGCTCCCGCGCTTCTCCTCGTCGAAGCCCCCGGCGGTGCCACCCGCCATATCCGGCTTGATCCCTGGCACGCCCCGGAAGGTGTGCGTCCGGTCGGCGGGGCGAATGTGCTTGACCCCGACGTGGTCGTGTTTTGAATGGAGCCGAGATGGACCGTATCCTGATCATCGAGGACGACCCCGAGACCGCCGCCGCCGTCCGTGCCGAGGCCGAGGCTCTGGGCTGCGCCACCGACCACCGCGACACGCTGGATGCGGGCATCGAGGCCGCGACCAAGCAGCGCTACAATGTCATCGTTCTCGACCGCATGCTTCCCGGCGGCGACGGGGTGGACGCGATGGCCCGCATCCGCGCCGGGGGCTCCACCGCGCTTATCCTGATCCTCTCCGCCCTGGGCCGCGCCGCCAACCGCGTCGAGGGGCTGGAGAAGGGCGCCGACGACTACCTTCCGAAACCCTTCGAGCCCGAGGAACTCCGCGCCCGCCTCCGCGCGCTCCTGCGCCGGGGCACGATCCAGGTCCTCGACAACGATCTCCTCGCCTTTGGCGATCTGGAAATCCGCATGAAGGCCCGCACCGTCCATGTGAAGCGGGCCCATGTCGCCGTCAGCCCGAAGGAATTCGAGCTGATCACCTATTTCGCCCGCAATGCCGGTCAGGTCGTCACCCGGATGCAACTTCTGGAGAACGTCTGGAACCTGCATTTCGACCCCGGCACCAACGTGGTCGACGTCCATGTCGGCCGCCTGCGCCGCAAGCTGGAAGATGCCGGCAGCGCGGCGATCCAGACCGCACGGGGCGAGGGCTACATCTTCGCCCCCCTCCCGGCTTCGGCGTGACTGCGGCGAAACCGATCGCCGCCCGCGCCACCCTGCGCCTTGCTGCGGCGATGGCGCTCGCGGTCACGCTTCTTTCCCTCGGCGCGATGGCCCTGCAATACCGGCTGGTCGAATCCCGCCTGATGGCCGCCCAGAGCAGCCTCCTCGCCGCCGACCTCAATGGCCTTGCCGCGCTCTACGACCAGCGCCGGATCATCGCCTTGAGGCAAGCCATCGACTACCGTGCCAGTGCCGCCACCGGCGAGGAGATACTCCTCCTGATGGACCGGAACGGCCAGATGCTCGCCGGAACCCGGCAGGACTGGCCCGCCAACCTGGCGCCCGCGGGCGAGGGCTTCACCAGCGACAACGCCGTCACCTTCAGCGAAGGGAAAACCCGATGGCTCGCCGTCGCGCGCGAACTTCCCGGCGGCTTCCCCCTCCTCGTCGCCCGCAGCCTTGCGCCCGTCGATGACACCCTCGCCGCCCTGCGCCGCGGGATGCTGGGCCTGCTTGGGGCCCTCCTCGTCGCTGGCGGCCTCGTCGGCTGGCTCGCCGCCCGTTCGGTCATGGCCCGGATCAACCGGATCAACGCCCTTGCCGACCGAGTGGCCGATGGCCAGCTTGACGCCCGCCTGCCGGGCGACCGCTCCGACGACGAATTCGGCCTTCTCGAAACCCATGTCCACGCGATGCTCGACCGCATCCAGAACCTGAACCGCGCCACGCACCGCCTCTCCGACACCATCGCCCACGAACTCCGCACCCCCCTGAACCGGATGCTGCAAAAGCTGGGCAAGATCGAAGGTCAGGATGACCTTACCGCCGACCTCAAGGCCGAGATGCGGCAGGCCATTCGCATGTTCGACTCGCTCCTCGACATCAGCCGCGCCGAGGCGGATCAGGGCACTGGCGGCGGGCTTGTCCCTGTCGACCTCTCCACCGTGGCGCAGGAAGTCTGGGAGCTTTACGAACCCCTCGCGGAAGACAAAGGTCTTCTCACCGAAGCCCGCATCAGCCCCGACCTGCAAATCCTCGGTGACCGCAACCTGATCGCGCAGGTTCTGTCGAACCTCATCGACAACTCCATCAAGTATTGCGCCCCCGGCGACCGCCTGTCTCTTGACCTTGTACCCGAGGCCGAGCGCGCCCTGATGCGCGTGTCAGACACCGGTCCCGGCCTCCCCGCCGACCTCAAGGCCGAGGCTTTCGACCGCTTCACCCGCGCCGAGCGGGACCGGGGAATCAAGGGCCACGGCCTTGGCCTCGCCCTTGTCCGCGCCATCGCCGCCCGCCACGGCGCCCGACTGACGCTGCCCGATACGCCCAGCGGATTCGTGCTTGAAATCCGCTGGCCCAGACTGCAGCAATCGGACTGACCCCAGACCCGGACCCAAGATGCGCCGCGCCTTCCTGCCCCTCCTGATGCTCCTCGGCTGCGCGCCCTGGAACCAGCCGCAGAACGTGGCCCTTCAGGGCGAGAACGCCACCCTCGTCGAACCGCTCACTGCGGGCGATGGCGAGCTGTACATCGGTCTCGCCTTTTCCGGCGGCGGCATGCGCGCCACCGCCTTCGCCTACGGCATGCTGGAGGAACTGCGCGCGGCGGGGGTGGAAACCGGCACCCCAAACGGGCTTCTGGACAATGTCCGCCTCGTCTCCGGCGTCTCCGGCGGCTCGGTCATGGCGGCCCAGCTTGGCCTCTACGGCCCCGAGGGCCTGAGCGGCTTCCGCGAGAAATTCCTGATCACCGACGCCGAAGCCTACATGACGACCTCGGGCTTCAACCCCTTGACCATCGCCAAGGGCGTGGCGGGCGGCGTCAACGGCCGCGACACCTTTGGCCGCTATCTCGACGACACCCTGTTCCATGGCGCGACCTTCGGCGACCTGCGCGAGCGATCGCATATCAAGACCTGGATCAACGCCACCGACATGGCGAACAACACGCCATTCCTGTTCAGCCCGGAAACTTTCGACGCCCTTTGCTCCGACCTCTCCAAGGTCCGGCTCTCCGAAGCCGTCGCCGCCTCCGCCGCCTTTCCCCTGGTCTTCACCCCCATCGTTCTGGAAGCCCACCAGGGCAAATGCAGCTACCGCGAGCCGGACTGGCTGACCGCCGCCCGCTACAACCCCGAGGCCACCGCCGCCATGCGCGCCCATGGCCGGGCGCTGGAAAGCTACACCAACCCGTCCGAGGTGAAGTTCGTCAAGCTCCTCGACGGCGGCATCACTGACAATTTCGGCACCACCGGCCTTGCGGTGGAACGCGCCCGCGCCCAGCAGCCCTATGCGCCCCTGACCCCGGAAGAGGCGGTGAAGCTGCGCCGCATGCTGTTCCTCGTCGCCGATGCCGGGGTCCACAAGGATTACGACTGGACGAAAAAGGTCCAGGGCCCCGGCGGCGTCAGCCTGGCGATGTCCATCGCCACCTCTGCCATGGCTGCGGCCTCGCGCTCCGGCTACGATTCCATGCGCGGCGAGATGCGGCTCTGGGAAAGCGAGCTGATCGAATGGCGCTGCGCCCTGCCGCTGTCGGAAGTCCGCAAGCTGCGCGGCACCACCGAAGGCTGGGACTGCAAGGACGTCAAGCTGCTGGTCGGCGAGGCCAGCTTCGCCTCGCTGCCCACCGCGATGCGCGACAAGCTGGATGCAGTGCCGACCCGGCTGAAACTCCCCGCCGACCAGATCGACATGGTGATCGAGGCCGGCCGCCTCGCCACCCGCGCCACGCCCGAGTTCAACGGCTTTCTCGCCTCCCTCGCCGGCAACGACGTCGAGACCCGCATCCAGGACGGCATCGCCGCCGGAGGCCGCCGCGTGACCCCGGTGAACTGAGACCACCGCCCTCCCCAAGCGCCTCCCCTCCCCCTCGTGGGGAGGGGATGGGGGAGGGGGGCTCTCCGGCCAAGAACCCGCGTGACAAATCCCGTCACCCGCCCTTGCCCCACTTGCCCCACCGCCCGCCACCGCTATCCTGCCCCCATCATGCGTGCGCGGCTTCCCTCCCTTGCCCTCACCCTGGCCCTTCTGGCCGCGCCCGCCCATGCCGAAATCCGCGCTGTCGTGGTGGGCGTCTCCGACTACCTTACCCTCGACGCCGACCTGAAAGGCCCCGCCAACGACGCGCGCCTGATGGCCGAGACCCTCATCGCCCGCGGCATCGTGCCCGGAAACATGACCGTCCTCACCTCCGATCCCACCGGCCTTCCCGGCGGCATAACCACCGCCCCTCCCACCCGCGCCGCGATCCTCGCCGCCCTCGACGCCGCCACCACAGCCTCCGCCAAGGGCGATACCATCGTCTTCACCTTCTCCGGCCACGGCGCGCAGGCCCCGGACCTCTCCGGCGACGAAGGCGGCGGCTATGACGAGATATTCCTGCCCGCCGACGCCGCAGGTTGGAAGGGCGCCATCGGCTCTGTCGAGAACGCTATCGTCGATGACGACCTGCAAGCCTGGGCGCAATCCGCCCTGTCGAAGGGCATCAAGGTCGTCGGCCTGATCGACGCCTGCCACTCCGCCACCGGCTTCCGCGCCGTGGGCGGGCAGGGCGTCGCCAAGGTCATCGACGAGGCCCAACTCGGCATCCCCGACGATGTCGTCCCGGTGCAGGGCACCCCCGCCCCGCCCCTCAGCGGAGACTTCGTCTTCCTTTACTCCTCGCAGTCCGACCAGCGCTCTTTCGAATATCCGATGGCTGACGGCACCTGGCACGGCGAATTCACCCTGCGACTTGCACAAACCCTGCGCGACACGCCAGACGCAAGCTGGGCGCAAGTCCTCGCCGCCACCACCGAGGCGATGGTGCAAGGCCCCGCGCGCCAGATGCCCGATGGCGAAGGTCCGCTCCTCTCCGCCCCGGTCTTCGGTCAGGGCAGCACCACCGAACGCTTCCCCGTCGCAGGCGGCAAGCTCTCCGCCGGGCTCCTGCAAGGCCTTGCCGATGGCGCTGAAGTCGCCCTCTACGCCACCCCTGCCGGGGGCGATGCTCTCGCCACCCTGACCCTCACCAAAGTCACCGCGCGCGAGGCCAGCTTCACCGTTGCACCCCCCGCCACCGCGCTCTGGGCCGAACTCATCTCCGCACCGCCCCCCGCGCCCCTCGCGCTTGCCGCACCCGTCCGCGCCGACCCGGACGACGCGCAGGACTACGGCCCCTGGACCGCCGCCCTCCCCGAACCGGGTGCCACCCCCGACCTTGTTCCGATCCTCACCGAAGGCACCATCGCCCTCGCGCAGGCCGACGGCGTGCTTGACCCCGATGGCCCCGGCTCCACCCCCCGCATCCGCCCCGAACCCGGCGAGACCCCCGCCGATGCCGTCGCCCGCACGCTCGATCAGGCCGCCCATGGCCTCGCGCTCCGCAAGGTTCTCGCCGGGGCCACCGGCCGCAGCCTGACCGGCAAGGCCCCGCTCACCATGACCATCGACCGCCGAGCCGCCACCGGTCAATGCGACCAGCCCGGCCCACAAACCCCCTTCGATCCCGCAGAGGGCGTCGGCCCCTGCGACCAGCTCTGGCTGACCCTCACCAACACCTCCGGCACCGCGCAGGATGTCTCTGTCCTCTACTTCACCGCCGATTTCCAGGTGCAGCCGATCTGGCCCAGCCAGAACCTTTCCAACCGCGTCGCCCCCGGCGAAAGCACCCGCGTCGGCCTGATGATCGAGCCCGGCAGCACGGCGGGCCTCGAAGAGATCTGGGCCCTCGCCGTCCCCGTCGATCCCGATGCCCCCCGCGTCGACCTCACCCGCCTCGCGCCCTTGCAAGGCACCCGCGCCTATGCCGGGGCCTCCGACCCGATGACGCTGTGGCTGGAAGCCCGCATGGAGCCCGACGCGGCAAGCCGGGGCTTTACTCTGAAACCTGCGCCGCTGACGATGCTGCGCCAAGTCCTGCGCCTGACCCCCGGGGCAAGCCCCGCACCGATGGAGAACTGACGATGCCCCTCCGCCTCCTCCGCGCTGCCGCGCTGTTCAGCCTTCTCGCCGCCCCCGCGCTGGCCGAAGACGCGCCTGCCTTCCCTGCGGCCAAGGACACCGCGACCTCCTCGCCCTTCCTCTACGCCAAGTCCGGCGCCAAGGCTGAACGCGCCAAATCCTCGAGCGAAGCCGGTGCCAAGGTCATCGGGGGCGAGCTTGCGGCGGACGGCGCCTGGCCCTGGCAGGTGGCACTCCTCGTCGGTGGCGCGCCGGTCGGCACCGATGCCCAGTTCTGCGGCGGCTCGATGGTGATGGACCGCTGGGTGCTGACCGCCGCCCATTGCATCCACATGCCGCAGGACGACGGCACATTCGCCGATCTCTGGCCGCAGGATGTTTCGGTCCTCGTCGGCACCAACACCCTCACACCCGGCTCCGGCGACCTGATCCCGGTCGAGGCGATTTTCCGCCATCCCTCCTACACCGGCACCCAGTTCGATTTCGACATCGCGCTGATCAAGCTCTCCCGCGCGCCGCAGGTGCCCTACCAGACCGTCGAGGTGCCGGATGCCGAGTATGGCGACTTGTTGAACCAGCAGGGCGTCACCACCATCGTCACCGGCTGGGGCCTGCAGGAAGGCGCGGCCCCTTCGCCCGAACTGCGCCAGGCCGAGATCCAGGTCCTTGACCGCGAACTCTGCAACACCGCCATGCTGGAAGCGAAAGCCGAGGATGCCGCAGGCGGATTCGGCTATGCGGTGCAGACGTTGGGCGTGGCCGACACCGACGCCTATGCGATCTGGGACGAGCTGATGGCCAAGGCTCCGAAGCCGGTCAGCGAGAACATGATCTGCTCCGGCACCTTCGAGGGCGGAAAGACCTCCTGCAACGGCGACAGCGGCGGCCCGCTGGTCGTCCCGGTCGAGGGTGGCGGCTACATCCAGGCCGGGATCGTCAGCTGGGGATTGTCGGCCACCTCCGGCCAGGGCTGCGAGGAAACCGCGCTGTTCTCGGCCTACACCAACATCTCGAAATTCGTCCCCTGGCTGAACCAGACCATCGAGGCGAATCCGTAAGCTGCCGCCTTCTCCCTGCGCCTCCCCTCCCCCTCTGTGGGGAGGGGATGGGGGAGGGGGGTGATCGACCGATGACCGAATCGCACCCTTTGGTTAACGCCGCCTCTCGCCAGCGCGCGTCCATACCCAATCCATACAGTTTCCAGACGGCTAGTTTCAGGCTAACGAGCTGATATAACACACCGAACGCTCCTCAGAGCGCAAGCCCTACCTTCCGCCCCTCATGGAACGCATAGGCCGCCAGCCGGGGCGCGGCACAGTCGCCGATCCGGTGCAGAACCTTCCCTGGAATCGTCTCCGGGAACGGATCAAAGGCCCGGTTTGTCGTCGCCATCACCAGCGCCGAGGCCGGGATCACCTCCTCCTCCCCGGTCAGGAAGCTCCGCACCGTCACCCCGTTGCCGTGCCAGCGCACCAGCCGGTGTTCCGCCAGCATCCGCACCCCCAAAGCCCCCAGCCTGCGACGCACCACGCCATCGGCGGCAGTGCGGGAAATCTCTTTTCCGACAAAGGCTTCCGGCGTCACGATGGTTACCTTCTTGCCCGCCTCCGCCATCGCCCAGGCCGTGCCAACCCCACGCCAGTTCGACCCCTCGTCATAGATCACCACCGCATCCCCAAGCCGCGCCTCGCGCCGCAAGACCGCCTCGGGGGACCACACGCCCCCCGCCTCGATCCCGGGCAAGGATGGCTCCTGCGGCACCCAGCGCTGGAACCCCGTCTCGTCCGGCAAGGAGCCTGTCGCCACCACCACAACCTCTGCCGGATGTTCTGCAACCTCTTGATCATAAAGGAAAGTATTCAGCCGCAGGATTACCCCCAGCCGGTCAAACTGCCGCTCATACCAGTCCATCAGCTCAAGGATCTGCCCCCGCCGCGGCTGCATCCCCGCCAGCCGGAACTGCCCGCCGACCACGCCCGAGGCCTCCACGATCTCCACCCGATGCCCGCACTCCGCCGCCACCCGCGCCGCTTCCAGCCCCGCCGGACCGGCCCCCACCACCAGCACATCCTTCGGGGTCGCGGAGGCCGAAAACCGATCCCCGCCCCACTCGAACTCCCGCCCGGCGCTCGGGTTGATCAGGCAGGATATCCAGTAGTCCCGCGACCGCCGACCCCAGCACATCTGGTTGCAGGAAATGCAGCCCCGCACATCCTCGGCCCGCCCCTCGGCCACCTTGCGCGCCAGATGCGGGTCGGCGATCTGCCCCCGCACGATCGACACCAGATCCGCCAGCCCCGAGGCGATGATTGCCTCGCCATTCTCCGGCGTCCTGACTCCGGCCTCTGAGGTCACAACTGCATGTTTCAACACGCTTTTCAGCTGCTGCGTCAGCGGCGTTGTCAGCTTCTCGCCATGGGTGAACGGCGGGATGATCGACTCGAATTCCAGATAGGACCCGGCCCCGACCGTCACATAGTCCACATGGCCGGAGCGGTCATGCAGCGCCAGAATCTCGCACAAAGCCTCGGCCCCCAGGGTCACCTCGTAGGCCTCCGAATAGCTCACCGCCAACCCTACGATGAACTCTTCCCCGCAGGCCCGCCGCACCCGCTCGATCAGCTCGCGCGAGAACCGAGTGCGCCCCTCCAGCGACCCGCCCCACTGGTCGGTCCGCTGGTTTGACCAAGGGGTCCAGAACTGGTCCAGCAGCGAATGATAGGCCGCCCAGACCTCCACCCCCTGAAATCCCGCCGCCTTGGCCCGTACCGCCGCCGCGACATGGGCTTCCAGCAGTTCCTCGACCTCTGCCCCGGTCATCGCATGTGACCCGTCGCTGTCGTGATAGGACGGCCCCCCGGAGGGCGACCAGTGCGGCGCGAAGCTGAGGTCGGAATCGCCATGCGCGCCAACATGATAGAGCTGCTGGACGATGACCGCGCCGGCGTCTTTGACCTCATCGGTGATGGTGCGGAAGGCCGGGATCACCCGATCGTCCGAATGCAGGAAGTTGCCCCGCGTCAGCACCCCGGTCCGATGCACCGGCACGGGTTCGGCCACCACCATCGCCGCTCCGCCAAGCGCGCGCTCCAGGAGGTATTTCCCGAACCGCGGCCCCGGCATCCCCTGATCGGACATGTTGGCGGTATGCGCGCCAAAGACAATCCGGTTCCGCAGTGTCTGGTCGCGGAGTTTCAGGGGGGACATCAGGCGTGGGTGCTGGGTCATGGCGGTCTCCGTTCGCTGCCATGCCAACAGGAATCGACACATGTGTCAAGTTTTACCACGACGGATTAGCAGGAACCAAGTTTCTTCGAAGAAACTTGCAAATTCCTTCGAAGGAATTTGGCCCTGACCTGACCGTGCAGCGCTACTCTGCAGCCACGTCCCAGCCAGAAATCGCCTTGACCTCCAGGAACTCCTCGATCCCCCAGGCACCACCTTCCCGCGCCCGGCCTGAGGCCTTCACGCCCCCGAACGGGGCGCCCGCACCGCGCGACTTGCCGTTCATCTCTACCATCCCTGCCCGCAACTGCCGCGACAGCCGGTTCCGCCGTGCGCCATCTTGCGACTGGACGTAGTTGGTCAGCCCATAGGGCGTGTCATTGGCGATCCGCACCGCCTCCGCCTCGCTGTCGAAGGGGATCATGCACAGCACCGGCCCGAAGATTTCCTCGCGCTCGATGGTCATGCCCGGCACGACATCGGCAAAGACAGTGGGGCGGACATAGAAGCCCTTGTTCATCCCTTCGGGCAGTCCAAGTCCCCCGGCCACCAGCCGCGCGCCCTCGTCGATGCCTTTCTGGATATGGCTCTGGATCTGGTCCCATTGCCGCTTGTTCACCACCGGCCCGATATGCTTTCCGGCCTCGCTGGCCGGCCCGACCTTGATGGAGGACGCCACCTCGGCCGCAATCTCCACTGCCCGGTCATAGAAATCCCGCTCCACCAGCATCCGGCTTGGCGCATTGCAGGACTGGCCCGAGTTGTTCATCAGGTGCCGCACCCCGCGTTCCACCGCGCGGGCATCGGCGTCGGCGAAGACGAGGTTCGCCCCCTTGCCACCAAGTTCGAGCGTGACCCGCTTCAGCGACTCCGCCGCCGCCTTGGAGATCGCGCGGCCCGCCCGGGTGCTGCCGGTAAAGCTGATCATCTCGACATCCGGGTGGCTGGACAGGCGCGCGCCTACCCCGACCCCATCGCCGTTCACCAAATTGAACACGCCCGGCGGCACGCCGGCGTCATGGCAGAATTCTGCAAAAAGCATCGACGAAAGTGGCGATTCTTCCGACGGTTTCAGCACACAAGTGCAACCGGCGAGAAGGGCGGGGATCACCTTCAGCGTCACCTGGTTCATCGGCCAGTTCCAGGGCGTGATCAGCCCGACCACCCCGATCGGCTCCTGCGCGATCATCGTGTCCGGCGCGTGGGGACCCAGCGGCCTGATCCATTCCATCTGGTCGAAGGCTGTCAGGAAGTTCTTCAGATGCCAGGGCAGGCATTCCGCCTGACTGTCCCGCGCCATGTCGATCGGCGCGCCCATTTCCAGGCTGATCGCCTGCGCCATCTCTTCCTTGCGGAGGTAGTACTGCTCCAGAATCCCTTCGACCAGACGCCGCCGCTCTGCCGGATCGGTTGCCGCCCACGCCGGAAACGCCGCCTTCGCCGCCGCCACCGCCTTGTCGGTATCCGCCTCGGACCCCAGCGAGATCACCGCGCAGACCTCTTCGGTCGAGGGGTCGATGACCGGGCAGTCCTTCGGCACCAGCGGCGCGACCCATTTGCCGTCGATGTAGAACTCACGCTTCGTGATCATGCTGCCGCTCCCTGGAGATAATTTGATCATATTCTGACAGGTGGCGGCCTGGGCCACAAGCCCAAGGTCAAATCCCCGACAGCTCCAAGCAAGCCGCCGATTTCACGGGCATCCGGAAAGCGGTTGCGCGGGCGGCTATTTCCCCGGCCCTCCAAGTGTCCGCACCATCGTGGTCGAGGAGGCGAATCCGAACAGGAATCGCAGCAGCCCCAACTCTTCGGTCCGGACCGCCCGGAAGCCCTGCCGTTCATACAGGGCCCGCGCCCGCCAGTTGTCCTGGATCACGTCCAGCCGGACCGAGACATAGCCGCGCTCTGCTGCCTCCTCATACAGTGCGCCAAGGAGCTTCGAGCCGATCCCCCGTCCCCTCATGGCCCGGGCGACGCAGATGCCGTCGACCAGAAAGCGGTCGTTGTCGACTTCCCGTCCAAGCGCCCAGAGGATACTGCCCCGCCACCGTCCGCCCCAGCGCCCATAGACCTCGGTCAGGTCCTCCCAGCTTCCCCCCGCGAAGCTGCCAGCCGGGGTCTTGAAACCCGCGATTCCGACCAGCTCGCCGTGCGCATCGACGGCGGCAAAGCACAGGTCCCCCCGGATCACCCGCTCGAAGAACCGCAACGCCCGTTCGTCCGGACCCAGCACCTGGCCCAGCTTGCCGCCGAACGCTTCCCAGTACAGCCGGGCCGCCTGTGGGCGGAGGCTGGCATGCAATCCGCGGAAGATCGTCACGCCCATGTCAGCGCCTCGGCCAGAAGGGCGGCATGACCGGCGCCGAGGATCCAGCCTTCCTCGGCCGCTTCGGGCGGGGCGTCGAACAAGGGGGCCAGCCGGTCCCGGCAAGACAGCCGGAACAGTGCCCGGGACAAGAGCCGGACCTGCGCCTGATCGGCAGTCAGCCCATCGGCATTGGCCAGGATCGCGACCGGCCCGGCGATAAGCGACGGGTAGACCTCGGCCAGCACGACGGGGCTTTCGGCTGCTTCAAACGGCCAGACTGCCACGTCCCCTCTCAGCGACAGCCGGTGAACCATTGGCAGGCCAAGCAGGCTTTGCGAACCGACCGAGCCGGGGTTGAACAGCATCCACGGACTCTTTGCCCCGCGGACAGTCCGCTCGGCCAGGCGGGACTCGGCAAGGCCAAGTGCGGCGTAGTCGATGCCGGTACGGCGAAAGGGCAGGCCGGGGCGGGGCTGGCCGGACGGATGGCTCCAGAACGGGCCGGGGCCTTCGGGAAAGGCGGCGTTGATCCGGGCCGCGACCTCGAAACGGTTGTTGCGGTTGTCCGGCCCGTCGTCGATCGCTTCGGCCAGCCAGGCCCAGATCGACGGGGCCCGGGCCTCTCCGGTCAGGCGGGCGGCAAAGCCCGCCGGATAGCCCATCGCGAAGTCGCAGCCGATCAGAAGCCGCAACCCGTCTCCGCGCGCGGCGTCGATCAGCGCCAGGATCTGCGCCTCGGCGGCCGCGCGGGTCCGGTGGTGCCATTCCGCCCCGCCTTCGGCGTCGTGGCAGCCGATCCAGATGGAGTTCGCCCGGCTGGTCGCGCTTGTCGGCAGGTTGGCCGCCGACCAGTCGACCACGATCACCCGGTCAAACCGCAAGGCCCGTCTCGTGCAGGATGAAATCGGTCACTGCCCCGGTATCGTTCAGGTCCAGCACCGGCACGGGCAGGATCAGCCGGGTGTCCGTCGCCACTGCCCGCACCAGAGGATCGCCGGGTTGGATCAGGGGATGCCCGGTTTCCGCGCGCCAGACTTCGATCTTCGGGTGGGCGTCGCGCTTGTAGCCCTCCACCAGCACCAGATCGACCCGGGCCAGCCGCGCCAGCACGGCGGGCAGTTCCGGCTCGGGTCCGCGATGTTCGACCATGATCGCCAGCCGGTCGGACGAGGCGAGGACGACCTCGCGCGCGCCTGCGACCCGGTGGCGGAACGTGTCCTTGCCCGGATGGTCCAGATCCACGTCATGATGCACATGCTTGACCGTCGAGACCGAGAACCCGCGTCGCGTGATCTCGGCGACCAGCCGCTCCATCAGGCTGGTCTTGCCCGAATTCTTCCAGCCGATCACGCCATAGATCTTCATGCGGCACCTCTCAGCAGGGCCTCGGCAGCAGCGAGATCTTCGGGGGAGTTCACGTTCAGGAAGGCGCGGGCATCGGGGAAACGGGCGCGGGCCGCGTGGTGGGCATCGGTGAAGTGTGTCACCTTTGCTTCCCCCGCCGCAAGGAAAGCCGCGAGGGCAGGGGCCAGCCCCACGGGCCAGAGCGCGGTGGCCGGATGGTCGCCGTCGGCAGTGGCCAGGGCCAGCCCCTCGACCGAAGCTTCGGCAGCCAAGAGAAGCTGCGGCACAAGATCGCCCGGCAGGAAAGGCGTGTCGACCGGGGTGGAAACGACATGCGTGGCACCCAGTTCCCGCGCGGCGGACAGGGCGGCAAGCACGCCTGACAGCGGGCCTTGCGGCTGGGTATCGGCCACCACCGGACAGCCGAGCCCGGCAAACCGCGCCGGGTCGCCGTTGGCCGAGATCAGCACCCGTTCCACCTGCGGCTCCAGCCGCTCAAGGACATGGGCGATCAGCGGACGACCGGCAAGCAGGACCGTCGCCTTGTCGGCTCCGCCCATCCTCCGGCCCTCACCGCCTGCCAGGATTGCCCCGAAGATACGCAAGTCACATGCCTTTCCGCCCGTAATGGCGAAAGCCTACGCCATCGGACCCCCGGTTCAAGCGTAGCTCACTCCAGCGGCGTGCCGTCGTGCTGCACCAGAAGGACGCCATGGTTGTTGTCGTCGTCATCGTCGGTGATGACACGGGTGGTCACGCCCGGAAGCTTGCCGAACTCCTTCGACAGCCGCTTGGGCGAGAAGGTGCGGGTCAGCGATTCGAAGCCCGGAACTCCGGCCAGGATCGACGAGGTCGCGCTGGTACACATCGCCTTGGCCACGGCACCGTTGTTCTTCACCCGCTCCAGCACCAGCTCGGCAACCTCGGGCGAGACATAGATCTTCTGCTCGATCGTGTCATAGGTCTTGCGGGTGTGGTAGTCGATGTAGAAGGCCAGCGCCTTGTCGTTCATGCCGAAGGTCACGTCGTTCCGTTCCGGCAGCTTCGGGTGATACCAGGTGCCGGCGGGGTCGAAGATCACCCTCTCCGAGGCATTGACCAGAATCGCCGAATGCGCGCCTGATCCGGTGGTCTTGTTCACCACGGTGTAAAGCGTGATGTAGTTCGGCGGCCCTTCGACGTAGCGGACGGCATCCACCTGTTCCTGCGGTGCCCATTTCGGTTCGGCGCAGGCGGCAAGGCCCAGAAGGGCGATCAGGCACAGAAGGAGGCGCATCCGCGGGGTTCCTACGCGACCGGAATCAGGAGTTGGCGAGGCCCATGAAAATCAGCACGCCGATGGCGATGCAGGCCACCCAGATCGACAGGCGGATGAAGCCCGCGAAGGTCTTTTCCTGCGCGCGGATGTCCATCGAGCCATGAACGTGGTCGGCGTGGTGGTGGTCGGCCATGGTGCAGTTCCCTGAAGTTTCGGTCGTTAACAGCCCCATAGCCTATTCGCCGGGGCCTGTCACGGGGGTGTGGCCGGTTCAGCCGACCGAGGCGTCACCCGAATCGCCGCCGACCCAGCCTGCGTTGAGCCGGAACCCGATCCGCCGGGGAGCCTCGGCCTGGACCTCTTTCTGGATGGCCCGCAAGGTGACCGACAGTTGCGAGACATGCTGGATCAGCTGCGTCTTGGTTCCGCCTTCGTCGCGGCCGTAGAAGGTGATGATATCGGGCTCGAAATAGCCCAACCCCTCTATCCGCAGGACCCCGGTTTCGTCCGAAGCGAAGCCCATGGCGATCTCTTCTTGCCCGTCGAGCTGGCTTTCGAAATTCCGGATGTACATGACCAGCCGGTCATGTGCCCATTCGGCCGGGCTTTTCGGACGGTCCGCGCCGGGTTTCGCCGCTCCTGGCTTGGCGGCGGGCTTCTTCGCGGCTGGTTTCTTGGGGGCAGGGGTCTTCGCTGCGGCCTTTGCCATCGGGCTTGTCCTTCATCCTTGTCTTGCCAGAGAAGCCTGAACGACCCTGGCCCGCAAGGGGGGCAGGTCAGGTCAGCCCAGCTTCGGCCGCGATCTGCGCCTTCGACTTCCGCGCGCGTTCCGTGGCGGATTTCAACTGCCCGCAGGCGGCCATGATATCCTCACCGCGCGGAGTACGGATCGGACTGGCATAGCCTGCATGATAGATGATGTCGGCGAAAGCGTGAATGCGGTTGCCGGAGGACCGCTTGTAGGGTGCGCCGGGCCATTCGTTGAACGGGATCAGGTTCACCTTGGCCGGAATGCCCTCCAAGAGCTTCACCAGCCGGTGCGCGTCTTCCTTGGTGTCGTTAACCCCGTCCAGCATCACATATTCAAACGTGATCCGCTCGGAGTTCGAGAGATTCGGATAGGCTTTCAGCGCCTCCAGCAGCGTCGCGATGTTCCAGCGCTTATTGATAGGCACCAGCACATCGCGGACCTCATCCGTCGTGGCGTGGAAGCTGACCGCCAGCTGGCAGCCGATTTCCGTGGCGGTGCGGGCGATTTCCGGCACAACTCCGCTGGTGGACAGAGTGATCCGGCGGCGGCCAAGGGCGATGCCCTCGCCATCCATCACGATGTTCATCGCGTCGCGGACATTCTCGAAATTGTAGAGCGGCTCGCCCATCCCCATCAGGACGATGTTGGAAATCAGCCGCACCTCTTCCTTCGGGGCACCGGGAACCGGCCATTCGTCCAGATCGTCGCGCGCCATCATCACCTGACCGACGATTTCGGCGGCGGTCAGATTGCGCACCAGTTTCTGCGTGCCGGTGTGGCAGAAGGAACAGGTCAGCGTGCAGCCGACCTGGCTGGAGATGCAGAGGGTGCCCCGGTCGGTTTCCGGGATATAGACCACCTCGACCTCATGGCCCCCGGCGATGCGGACCAGATATTTCCGTGTGCCGTCCTCCGAGATCTGCCGGGTGACGACTTCGGGAATCACGATGGTGAAATGCTCGGCCAGAAGGGAGCGGTAGTCCTTGGCCAGGTTGGTCATCAGCGCGAAATCGCGGACGCCCCAGTGGTAGACCCACTGCCAAAGCTGGCCGAGGCGCATCTTCGCCTGCTTCTCCGGCGTCCCGGCGGCAATCAGCGCCGCACGCAAGGCATCGCGGGTCAGGCCGACGATGTTGGTCTTGGCCGAAACGGGCAGCTTGCGCGGGATGGTCAGCACGTCTTGCGTGATCGGGGCAGTCATTGGCAGATCCTTTGGTCGGGCCTTGTCACAGGCGATCTGGATATGGGCGGGCATATAGGCGAGCCGCGCGCAAAAGAAAAGCGCCCCGCGATGGGGCGCCCTCGTGCCGTGCGGCGGAATCTACTGGCAGCGCTTGCCTGCGTCTTCCATCGCAGCGGTAAAGCCGCGCAGAGAGAAGGTATCCACCGTTTGCGTGCCTCTGGAAGACCGTGCGGTCAGCGTGGCGTTCGTCCCCGCCTTCAGCGCCGCGAGAAGCTTTGCATCGTCCTCGGCGCTGCCCGGCCAGGCCCATTCGCCGTCCGAGAACAGTTGGAATCCGTTGCCGTCCACCGCGACCTCGACGGTCGAGCCGGGTGCGAAGGGATAGCCGCCGGTAAAGCTGATCTCGCCCGGCTTGCCGGGGCGGAAGGTCACGAACAAGAGGATGTCGCTGCGAGTCACCGAAGCCGGCTTGCCATCCCGGGTGTTCACCGATTCCTTCGGCTTCGAGACGCCCCAGCATTCCTTGGGGCTTTCCTCGGTAAAGACGTTCCAGTCCGTCATCGTGGCGACGCGATTGGTCGATTCCTGGGCCATCGCCGTGGAACCGGCAAGCGTGATCGCGGCAATCGCAAGCGTGCGGCCGAAAAGGGATGTCATCGTTGACGCAGCCTCCAAGCTGTCTTCCTGCCTTGCCCCGCCATACTGCCTGAGTGGCCGTTTTGACTGGCGCGGCGTCGTTCTACCCGATATTCCAGCCATAATCAAAAGGGCCACGCCGCGAAAGCCCGCTGGGCGAGAATTCGCGCATATGTGAGGGCAGATCAATGGCAAAGGTCAGCGAAGGGTCGGTTCCGGTGCTGGAGGTCTGGCGCGGCGGTCTTCTGGAATGCGTTCATCAGGCCCATGCGGTGATCTGCGATGCCAAGGGCGTGGTCGCGGCCTGGGGCAACCCGCAGGCGGTGATCTTCCCGCGTTCCTCGGCCAAGATGCTGCAGGCGCTGCCGCTTCTGGAAACCGGGGCCGCCGACGCACGGGGTCTGTCGCAGGCGCATCTGGCGCTGGCCTGCGCCAGCCATCGCGGCGCGCATGTCCATGTCGATCTTGCCGGGCGCTGGCTGGCCGACCTTGGCCTTGGCGAATCCGACCTGCGCTGCGGTGCGCATGAACCGGGCGATATGACGGAACGCAACCGGCTGATCGAGGCGCATGAAAAGCCCTGCCAGCTGCACAACAACTGCTCGGGCAAGCATTCCGGCTTTTTGACCGTGACGCAGCACCTGAAGGCCGGGCCGGAATATGTCGAGATTGACCATCCCTTGCAAAAGGCCGTCCGCGCGGCCACCGAAGAGGTGACGGGCGAGACGGTCGCGGGCTGGGGCGTCGATGGCTGCTCGGCCCCGAACTTCGCCATGACGGTCGGGGGGCTGGCGCGCGCGATGGCGAAATACGCGACCGCGCGCGAAGGCCACGGCGCGCGCGAGGATGCGATGTTCCGCCTGACCAGGGCGATGGCCGCACACCCTCACCTGGTATCGGGCGAGGGCGAGACCTGCACCGAATTGATGCGGGCCATGGGGGGGCGCGTCGCGATCAAGGGAGGGGCCGAGGCGGTCTATGTGGCCATCGTGCCGGAGAAGGGCCTTGGCATCGCGCTGAAGGTGGTGGACGGCGGCTACCGGGCGGCGGAAGCCTCTGTCGCGGCGCTTTTGGCGAAGGTTGGCGTGCTTGACCCCGCGCATCCGGCGGCGGTGAAGCGCATGGCGGGCGTCCAGCGCAACTGGCGCGGGCTGGAAACCGGCTTTTACCGGATGGCCGATGGCTTCCCGGGCTGATTTGCGCGGTTGATTTTGGGGGGAAGGTGCGTAAGCTTTCCCCATGAACGCCGAAGCGCCGATCCCGTTTCCGCAGTCCAGCCGCATCCCGGATGAGGTCAGCTTCGACCGCAAGGAGCTTGGGCAGATCCTGCGGGTCTATGGCCGGATGGTCGCCGCCGGGGAATGGCGTGACTATGCCATTGCCGCCATGCGCGACCTTGCCGTCTTCGCGGTTTTTCGCCGCACCGCCGAAACCCCGCTGTACCGGATCGAGAAACGCCCGAAGCTGCGGGCGCGGCAGGGGCTTTACGCCGTGGTCGGGATCGACGGCCAGATCTTGCGCCGGGGGCATGATCTGGACCAGGTGCTGAAGGTGTTCGAGCGGCGGCTGATCGGCCCGGTCTGAAAGCGGTTGCTCCTCGTTCGACTTCGTCTCCTCGTCGCGAGGTCCGCGAGGAGGGACGAAATCATCGACGAGTGAGGGCCGTCACAACCGCTGCCGTGCCAGCACCAGCCCGCCGCCGCCGGCAGAAATCCGGGCGACGCAATCCTTGATCCCCTCGTAGGAGACCGACATCGTGTGTCCGTTCGCGTGGATCAGCCGGTCGCGGTCGACGATGGTCGCGACGTGGCCCTTCCAGAAGATGAGATCGCCCCGTTTCATCGGCTCGTTTACGGCCAGAAGCCGACCGAGCGACATCTGCATGTCGCTGTCCCCCGGGCAGGGCAGGCCGCAGCAATGCATCGACAACTGCACAAGGCCCGAGCAATCGAGGCCCAGGCGCGAATTCCCGCCCCAGAGGTAGGGCGTGCCCAAAAGGCTTTCGGCGACGGCCACCGGATCCTCGGCCCAGTCGCCCAGGGTGCGCAGGTGCCGCAGCGGGACGAAACCGTGCGGTGTGTTGGCCCAGGCCCCCCAGGACCCGATCACCGCCAGCCGCGAGCCAAGGCTCAGCGCCATTCTCTCGCGCGCCTGAACCTGCGGTTCCGAATAAAGATGCGTGCCCGGCGAGGCGACCCAATGCGTCGGTGCCGGACCCTGGCCCAGGTCGCTTTCGGCCATCCAGCCGCAGTAGCCGTCCTTGGCGGACATCACGAAGACATGGCCCTGGTCGCGGTCGATCACCGTGACCGCCTCGCCCATGAGCAGTTGCCGTTCGCGCGCGCCGTCAGGGCTCTCGCAAAGGTTTGCGATCGGCTGGGTGACCTGCGCCTGCAACCCCTCGGTCAGGGGCGCATTCACCACGCCCGAAAGCGAGACATGTGCCACCCGGCCGGAATAGGGCGTCAGCCGTCTGTCCATCGCTTGCTCCTCAACTCGCCCCCCGCATTTGCGGACTTGTTACCACAGTCGGGCCGCCTGCCTTAGCGGCGCCCCTGAAGCCCAATTATGGCGGGCAGGCCTTCCAGCAGCGCCCGCGCGCCCTGGCCCACCCCTCCCTTCGGCCGCGCCGGCTGGTCGGCAGGCGTGTGGCCGTAAATGTCGAAATGCATGTAGCGCGGGCCGTCGACAAAGCGACGCAGGAACAGCGCCGCCGTGATCGAGCCGGCGAAACCAAAGCCCGGCGCATTGTCGAGGTCGGCGATGCCCGGCTCGATCACCGCCTCATAGGCGTCATGGAACGGCATCCGCCAGACCGGATCGAATCCCGCCTTCGCCCCAGCCTCCAGCGCGGCGGCAAGGCCTGCATCATCGGTGTAGAAGGGTGCGAGGTCAGGCCCGACTGCCACCCGCGCGGCACCTGTCAGGGTCGCCATGCTGACCAGCACTTCCGGCTTGTCCTCACAGGCGTAGGCCAAAGCATCGGCCAGGATCAGCCGTCCCTCGGCGTCGGTGTCGTTGACCTCGACCGTCAGGCCCTTGCGGCTGGTGACAATGTCCTTCGGTTTGATCGCGGTGCCCGAGACCAGGTTCTCCACCGCCGGGACCAGCACCCGCAGCTGCACCGGCAGTTGCAGCGCCATGATCATCCGGGCCAGCCCCATGACCGTGGCCGCCCCACCCATGTCCTTCTTCATCAGGCTCATGCCGGAGGACGGCTTCAGGTTCAAGCCGCCGGTGTCGAAGCAGACCCCCTTGCCGACCAGCGTCAGCGTCGGGCCCTTGCCGCCCCAGCGCAGGTCCAAAAGCCGCGGCGCGCGCGGGCTGGCGCGACCGACGGCGTGGATCAACGGGAAATTCCGCGCCAGAAGGTCGTCGCCCCGGATCACCTCGGTCTTTGCGCCGAAGTCGGCGGCCAGCGCCAGGAAGGCCGCTTCCAGTTCCGCCGGTCCCATGTCTTCGGCCGGAGTATTGATCAGGTCGCGCGTCAGCGCCTCGGCCTCGGCCATCGCGATCAGCCGCGCGGGATCAACGCCCTCGGGGCAGACAAGACGCGGTGCGGTCGCAGGCGTCTTGCCGGGACGGTAGCGGTCGAACCGATAGCCGGAAAAGAGCCATGCCAGTGCGGCCTCGGTGCGTTCCGGAACGTCCAGCTTGCCCGCCAGCGACCAGTCGCCCGCGGGCAGGCCCGTCACGGCCTTTGCCAGCCCGAAGCGCAGCCGCCGCCGCGCCTGTGCCGAGCCATAGCCGGCCACGGCACCCGCGACGCCGCCGTCCGCCGATGGCAGCAGCCGAAGCTCACCCAACCCCGCCTCGAACCCCGTTGCGGTCAGCCATCCGGCCCAGCTCGCGCCGGGACCGGCAAGGAAATCCGGCAGATCCCCGGGCCGCAGGACATGAAGCGTCCGGGTGGCGGGGGATGGCGCGGCAAAGGCGAAGGTCGGGCTGCTTGGCATCTGTCAATCGAACTGGGTTTCCTGGAGTCACTTGCCGGAATTTCCAGTCAATAAGCAAGCCTTTCCAGAGGATTGCAGTTGTTTGCGAAGGTTTCCCCCTCAATCCGCGCCCGGCGACCCCGACTGTCGCGGAGCCGAAAATCGCGCCGTTCGCGACAAGATTGATCAAGATCATCGACTTGCAACTGCGCGCTGAACGATTCCACCACCAGCCTTGCGGTCAGACCGACTGGTCTGCCCGCCCGATATCGGCGGCAAGCGAGCGTTCCGCAACCCGCAACAGCCGCGCCCAGACCGCCGAGAAAGCGGTGCCATCGGCGCGTTCCAGACAGGTCCTGGCATCCCCGGCGACCGTCGCAAGGGTCAGAAGCCCAAGGTCCGCCGCAAGTCGCCCCAGACGCCCCAACTGGCGTGCGAGGTCGCGCAGGTCCTGCGCGCGCACCTTTTCCGCGATCCCCGCCATGGTCAGGGCCAGTTCCCCCAGCGCCCGCGTCACCATCTGTTCGGCCACCGGAGCGCCAAGGTTGCGGTAGATCACCGCGATCGCCTCGACATCCTGGCGCACGACCTCTCGTAGCCTGAGAGTGGCAATCTCTCCCATCGTCAACACCCAAGTTTCTACACACCCGTCGCCAGCTTGGCGCGTCATGCTGAAGAATTGGTTGCCCGGCGCCGCAGAAACCCGGATTTTGCCCCTCGAATTTTCCGCAAATGCCGCTTACGGAGGGGCACTCACAGAGGACGATGCCCATGACCTACATCCGCCCCCTGCCTGCCTATCTGGTCCAGCGCTTCCAGGGCTGGCGCGCCACGACCTATCAGGACAACCGCGCCTGGTATCGCCGTCTGGCCGAAAGCGGTCAGCATCCGCGCGCGATGGTGATTTCCTGCTGCGACAGCCGGGTCCATGTCACCTCGATCTTCGGCGCGGACGAGGGCGAGTTCTTCATCCACCGCAACATCGCGAACCTCGTCCCGCCTTACACCCCGGACGGCGAACGGCACGGCACCTCGGCGGCGGTGGAATATGCCGTCACCTCGCTGGGGGTCGCGCATATCGTTGTGCTGGGGCATTCAAACTGCGGCGGGGTCAAGGGGTGCCATGACATGTGCCGGGGTCATGCCCCCGCACTGGAGGAAAAGACCAGCTTCGTCGGCCGCTGGATGGATATCCTGCGCCCCGGTTTCGAGAAGGTCGCCCATCTTCCCGACGCCGAAATCCTGCAGGCGCTGGAAAAGGAGGCGGTTCTGACCAGCCTTGAAAACCTGCTGACCTTCCCCTTCGTCAAGCAGGCCGTGGAAAACGACCTGCTCACGCTGCACGGTTTGTGGAACAACACCGGCGAAGGGTTGCTGGAAAACTACGATCCCGTCCGGGGTGGTTTCTTCCCGGTCTGACAGCACAAGGCCCGGCGGATCGCTCCACCGGGCCATTTGCTTGTTCCCTGGCGATCAGCCCGCAGCTGTCACGGCCCTGCCCGTCAGCACCTTCACCAGGTTCGCCCGATACTCGGCTGACCCGTGCAGGTCGGCGTTCATGCCCGAAGCATCGACCTTCAGCCCCGACAGAGCCGCCGCCGAGAAGTCCGCCGACAGCGCACGTTCCGCTTCGGCCCAGCGGAAGACGCCGTCGTTGCCCGCACCGGTCACGCCAACCCGGACCCCGTTCGCGAATTTCGCGACAAAGACCCCGGTCAGCGCAAAGCGGCTGGCGGGCTGGTTGAACTTCACATAGGCCGCCTTCTGCGGGATCGGGAAGACGACGCTTGTCACGAACTCGCCCTCCTCCAGCGCCGTCGAGAACAGGCCCCGGAAATAGTCATCCGCGGCGATCTTGCGTTTGTTCGTCACCACCGTCGCGCCGCTGGCCAGTACCGCCGAAGGGTAGCAGGCCGCCGGGTCATTGTTGGCGACGGACCCGCCGATGGTGCCGCGCGACCGCACCGCCGGGTCGCCGATGCCCCCGGCAAGGGCCGCCAGCGCCGGAAAATGCGCCCTGGCCTCGCGGGCGACGACGGCATGGGGCGTCGCTGCGCCGATATGCAGCCCGCCATCCCCCATGCAGACGCCCTTCATCTCGGCAATGCCGGTCAGGCTGACCAGCACGCCGGGCGCCGCCAGCCGCTGCTTCATCGTCGGGATCAGTGTCATCCCGCCCGACAGGGCCTGCGCCCCATCCGCCGCCAGCGCCTTGGTCGCATCGGCGATCGTCGAGGGTTTCGCGAAATCGAAGTTGTGCATGGCTCGTCCCCCTCAGCCGTTGATCGCCGACCAGACCCGCGACGGCGAGACCGGCATGTCGATATGCGTCACATGGGTATGCCCCCCACGGTGCAGCGCGTCGATCACGGCGTTGACCACCGCCGGCGGAGAGCCGATGGCCCCCGCCTCGCCACAGCCCTTGACCCCCAGGGGGTTATGCGTGCAGGGCGTCTGGCAGGAGGTGTCGACGTTGTAGAACGGCACATCCTCGGCCCGCGCCATCGGGTAGTCCATGTAGGACCCGGTCAGAAGCTGGCCGTTCTCGTCATAGGTGGTGAACTCCAGCAAGGCCTGCCCGATGCCCTGGCCCACGCCGCCATGCACCTGACCATCGACCACCATCGGGTTCATGATGTTGCCGAAGTCGTCGGCGCAGTGGAAGGCCACCACGTCGACCTTGCCGGTGTCCGCGTCCACCTCGACCTCACAGATATAGGCGCCTGCGGGGTAAGTGAAGTTGGCGGGGTCGTAGAAGGCGGTCTCTTCCAACCCCGGTTCCAGCGTCTCCAGGGGGTAGTTGTGCGGGACATAGGCGCTGAACGCGATCTCGCCGAAGGTCTTGGCCTTGTCGGTGCCTGCCACCTGGAACTTGCCGTCCTCGAACGAGATGTCGCCCTCGGACGCCTCCAGCATATGCGCGGCGATTTTCTTGCCCTTGGCGATGATCTTGTCCACCGCCCTGGTCATCGCCGACCCGCAGACCGCCAGCGACCGCGAGCCATAGGACCCCATCCCGAACGGGATCTTCGAGGTGTCACCATGCACGACCTCGACCGAAGCTTCCGGGATGCCTAACTTTTCGGCCACGATCTGCGCGAAGACCGTCTCGTGCCCCTGCCCATGGCTGTGCGCGCCGACCATGACCGAGATGTTCCCCGTCGCGTTCACCCGCACCGTCGCCGCGTCGTACAGCCCGACGCGAGAGCCAAGGATGCCCACCAGATGCGACGGCGCGATCCCGCAAGCCTCGATCCACGTCGAAAGCCCCATGCCGCGCAACTTGCCGCGTGCCTTGCTCTCGGCCGCCCGCTTGCCGAACCCGGCGACATCGGCGATCTGCATCGCCTTGTCCAGCGTCGCCTGGTAGTTGCCGGTGTCATACACAAGGCCGACCGGCGTCGTGTAGGGGAACTGGTCCGGCGTCAGCAGGTTCTTCCGCCGCACCTCGAACGGGTCGAGACCCAGTTCACGGCACATCTTGTCGATCACGCGTTCAAGGCTGAAGGTCGCCTCGGGGCGGCCCGCGCCGCGATAGGCATCCACCGGGGCGGTGTTGGTGAAGACCGTCTTCACGTTCACATAGACATGCGGCACCTTGTAGGGCCCTGCCATCAGCGTGCCGTGCAGGAAAGTCGGCGTCGCGGTCGAGAAGTTCGACAGATACGCCCCCACATTCGCCAATGTCTCGGTGCGGATCGCCAGGATCTGCCCGTCCTTGGTGCAACCCAGTTCGATCTTCGTCACATGGTCGCGGCCATGTGCGTCGGTCAGGAAGCTTTCCGACCGCTCCGCCGTCCATTTCACCGGACGGCCAAGCTTCTTCGCCGCCGCCAGCACCAGCGCCTCTTCGCCGTAGTGATAGATCTTCGAGCCGAAACCGCCACCCACGTCCGGCGCCACGACGGTCAGCTTGTTTTCCGGGATGCCCAGCACGAAGGCCGCCACCAGAAGCCGCGTCAGGTGCGGGTTCTGGCTGGTCGTCGTCAGCTTGTAGTCGCCCGTGCCCGGGTTGTACTCGCCGATACTGGCCCGAGGCTCCATCGCATTCGGCACCAGCCGGTTGTTCACCAGGTTCAGCGTCACGACATGGGGTGCCGCCTTCATTGCGGCATCCACCGCGGCGCGGTTGTCCTCGATCCAGCCCCAGTCGAAGCACAGGTTGTCCGGAATCTCGTCATGCACGCGGTTCGAGGCATCGGCCACCGCTGCCTTCATGTCGACGATGGCGGGCAGTTCCTCGATCACCGAATCCTCGGCCAACTGCTCGGCGGCGTCCTTCGCCTGAGCGACCGTCTCGGCGATCACCGCCGCATAGGCGTCGCCGACATGGCGCACCTTGCCATGCGCCAAGACCGGGCGCTTCGGCTCGCGCATCGGGGTGCCGTCGCGGCTGTTGATCAGCCAGCCCGCCGGGTTGCCGCCGACGTCCTTGAAATCCTCACCCGTGAAGATCGCCAGCACACCCGGCATAGCCGCCGCCTTGGCGGTGTTGATCGACTTGATCCGCCCATGCGCGACGGTCGAGCGGACGAAGACCGCCGCCGTCTGGCCATGCATCGAGAGGTCATCCGTATAGGCCCCGCGCCCCGTCAGGAAGCGGACATCCTCGCGGCGCTTGCTCGGCGCGCCAATCCCATGATCCTTCGGCATCTGACCCCCCTATTCCGCAGCCACGGCTCTGACGTTCTGCCCACTGGCAGCCATCACGGCCTTGACGATGTTGTGGTAGCCGGTGCAGCGGCAGATGTTGCCTTCCAGATGGTGGCGAACCTCGGCCTCGCTGGGCTTCGGGTTTTCGGCCAGCAAGGCCGCCGACGCCATCACCATGCCCGGCGTGCAGAAACCGCACTGCAACCCGTGATGATCCTGGAACGCCTGCTGGATCACACCCAGCGACCCGTCGGCATTCGCCATGCCTTCGATGGTCTTCACATCGGCCCCCGCCACATCCATCGCAAAAACCGTGCAGCTTTTCACCTGGTTGCCGTCGACATGCACCGTGCAGGCACCGCATTGGCTGGTGTCGCAGCCGACATGGGTGCCGGTCAACCCCAGCCCTTCGCGCAGGAAGGAAGACAGCAGCGTCCGCCCCTCCACCTCCCCGCTCACGGCCCTGCCGTTCACGGTCATCGAGACCTTCGTCATTCTTGTTCCTCCCTGGGTAAGCCTTGGTATTCGCGTAATGTCGTCGCGGGCCGCCGGTTCAGCCGAGCAGGCGTTTGAACCAACCCTTCTTCTTTTCCCCCGAATCGGCAACAGGTTCTTCGGCCGGATCCTCGGGCTCCGGTTCCTCGACCGCGGTCTGGAAGCGGCTGAAGAACTCGTCGGCGAGTTTTCTGGCAAAGCTGTCGATGATCCGGCTGCCCAGCTGCGCGATCTTGCCGCCCACGTTGGCTTCGGCCTCGTAGGTCAGCCGGGTTCCGCCCTCGATCGGCTCGAAACTGACGACTGCCCCGCCTTTGGCAAAGCCCGCAACGCCGCCCTTGCCCTCGCCCGAGATTTTCAACGATTTGCCCTGAACGATGTCCGAGAGCTGCACCAGCCCGGTGAAGGTGGCCGAGACCGGCCCGACCTTCTGCTTGACCACCGCCTCGTAGCCATCCGCGATGGACCCGGTCAGGCTTTCGCAGCCGGGAATGCATTCCTTCAGCACGTCCGGGTTCAGGATCGCGTCCCAGACCACCTGCGGGCTGGCCATGATGTCGCGGGTATCAGTCAGCTTCATGAAGTGTCTCCCTGATCTGGCACAGCCTGCAAACACATCCGGTAGGCGGCCATGCTGTACACTTGGTCGTCATGTTCACCGTTCCGGCCAGAGTAAGTCCAGCCCGTAGGTTGCACGGTTCAGTGACCCAAGCCTGTCGCTAGGAAATCCCGGATCGAGTCGTCCTCGATCCGCAGCCTAGCATGGCGGACCCGGGACGCCACCGGCGGATCAGGATGCCGGTCCACCCTGTCGGGACGCCGCTGTCGCGGCCCGGATCAGGTCACCGCATGACAAAGTTCACCATATTGTCGGAATCCATCTGCGTCCCGTGGCAAGCGGGTGCGGCTTTCCCTCAGCGCGTCCGGACGGTAGACTTCACCGGGTAGGATTGCCCGCAATTGATCGAAAGGCCATTGTCATGACGTTTGACCCTGCCCGTTACCCCGCTCGGCTTGCAAGCCTCCGGCCCGACCGCCGCTCGGTCCTTGCCGGTCTTGCGCTTCTGCCCGGTCTCGCAGGTCGCGGCTTCGCGGAAACACCCGCGGAGCGCCCCTTCAATCTGCGGGTTATCATGTCCGGACACAGCCTGACCGACCCGATTCCCGGACCCTTGTGGGCGATGGTGCAGGCGGCAGGCGGGTCCGCGGCGCAGGGTGGGGTGATCGACAAGGAGACAGTGCCCGGAAGCCCGATCGAAATCCGCTGGAACGATGACCACGGCCTTGTTCCAGACGCGCGGAAAGATATCGGAAACTACGATGTCCTTGTGCTGACCGAGCGTGTGCCGGTGCGGCCGGCGATGGAATATCACAATACGAACGAACTGGCGGTGAAATGGTTCGACCTCGCCTGGGCGGAAGGCAACCACGGGAAAGGCGCCGAAACCATACTTTATGCCTCATGGATCTCGGTGAAAAGTGGTCCAGGAAACGACGATGCATACGATTCCGACGAACAGACCATTCCCTTCCGGGAGAGGTTGGACGTGGAGATGGCGGCGTGGCAGGAGATCGCGGACTATGTGAACCAGAACCGGGTTGCGGGAAGCCCTCCCTTGCGGGTGATTCCGGGGCCGAAGGTCATGGCCGCGGCCTATGACGCCATCGCGGCAGGAACGGCGCCGGGAATCGCCGCGATCGAGGACCTGTTCTACGACAACATCCACATCAGCGATCTTGGTGCCTTCCTCTTTTCGCTGGCGCATTACGCGGTGATCTACCGCCGCGACCCGGGCGGAATTCCGGTGCTTCGTGGCGAAAAAATGCCGACGCCAGCCCAGCAGGCATGGATGAAGACGCTGGCCTGGGACGTGGTGCGCGCCTATCCCGACAGCGGTCTTGCCTAACGGCGCCGCTTCGCCTCGATCACGTCCCATATCCTTGCCGCGGCATTGGTGCCGTCGAAGCGCTCCAGCTCCTGGATGCCGGTGGGAGAGGTCACGTTGATCTCGGTCAGCCAGTCGCCGATGACGTCGATGCC
>JAFLCY010000027.1:0-9205 GCA_017303485.1 Rhodobacterales bacterium | reverse complement strand
GCAGGGTCGGGCCGATGGTCCGGCAGATTTCGAGATCACGGTCGGTCAGGCCCACCTTCTCGGGCCGACCACCGACATGCATGTTCGACCGCGTCTCGCCAGCCTGGGGAACCCGGTTGATCGCGCCGACCGGTTCTCCATCCACCAGGATGACGCGCTTGTCGCCCTTGGCGACGGCAGGCAGGAACTTCTGCACGATCAGAGGTTCGCGGTTGATGCCCATGAACAATTCATGCAGCGACGACAGGTTGCGGTCGTTCGGGTCCAGCCGGAACACGCCGGCCCCGCCGTTGCCGTAAAGCGGCTTCAGGATGATGTCGCCATGGCGCGCCTTGAAGGCACGGATCGTGTCAAGGTCGCGGGCGACGGCGGTGGGCGGCGTGAGAGTGGGGAAGCGCAGCACCAGCAGTTTTTCCGGGCAGTTCCGGACCCAGAACGGATCGTTCACCACCAGCGTCTTCGGATGGATCATCTCAAGGATATGGGTCGTGGTGATGTAGCCCATGTCGAAGGGAGGGTCCTGGCGCAGCCAGACGACGTCGTAGTCGCCGAGATCGACTTCGGTTTCCTCACCATAGGTGACATGATTGCCCTGCTCACGGCGCACCTCGATCGGCCAGCCGCGCGCCATGACCCGGCCCTCGACATAGGCCAGCCGGTCCGGCGTGTAGAAGAACAGCTTATGCCCCCGCGCCTGGGCTTCCAGCGCGATGCGGAAGGTCGAATCCGCGTTGATGTTGACCGACCCGATCGGGTCCATCTGCAGGGCTACCTTAAGGGGCATCGCTCTCTCCACCAGGGTTGGGACAAAGTGATGACCCATGGCGGCGGAAGATGCAATTCAGCCCGCGAAGGCGTTTTCCAGCACTTCGACGCGCCCTTGTCCGTCGACCAGCGCAAGATCGATGCGCACATCGGTCAGAAGACCCTGCGGTTCGCTGGCGACAAATTCGTCGACCGTCGCAAAGATGCGACCGATTTGCGCCTGCGAGACATGCGAGGCCGCCAGGTCATGCGTCCGGCTGTGCTTGACCTCGACAAAGACGACGACATCGCCATCGCGACCGATCAGGTCGATTTCGCCCGTGATCCCGCGCCAGTTCCGCGCGCAGATGGTGATCCCACGGTCTTCATAGTGACGCGCCACCGAGGCTTCGGCGGCATGTCCGGCCAGGTAGTTCGTCAATCCCCGGGCCTTGCGGGCCTGCCGCGCGGGGGTGGAGACGAAGTCGAAGGGCATCGGGGCCTATCCTTGGCTGCGGTCGAGAGCGATCCGG
The DNA here is from genome assembly GCA_017303485.1 of Rhodobacterales bacterium. Taxonomy (GTDB): domain Bacteria; phylum Pseudomonadota; class Alphaproteobacteria; order Rhodobacterales; family Rhodobacteraceae; genus Tabrizicola. Next base: position 7,928 of record JAFLCY010000027.1, on the reverse strand, counting down.
TAGGTGATCTTGCGCGACACCCCCAGAGTTTGCGACACAAAAGTTGCGGCATCCTTAACGGACATCGTTTTCAACGCCTGATCCAGCGCAGCGGCGATGCTGTCCTCGGTCGCCTCGGCGGGCGCGGCGCGGTCCACCAGCACCACGATCTCGCCCTTGACCTCCCGCGCCGAAATTTCGTCCGACAGCGTGCCAAGCGGACCGCGCAGGATTTCCTCGAAGCGCTTGGTAAGTTCGCGGCAGACGACCGCTTGCCGGGTGCTGCCGAAGATCGTCGCCATGTCGGACAGAAGGGCCGCCAGGCGTTTCGGGCTTTCGTAGAAGATCAGCGTCGCCTGGACCCCTGCAAGCTCCTCCAGGGTGCTGCGCCGCGCGCCTTGGGCAGAGGGGGGGAAACCGGCGAAGAAGAAGCGGTCCGAGGGCAGGCCCGAGAGCGTCAGCGCACAGATCGCCGCGCAGGGGCCGGGGGCGGCAGACATCGGCAGGCCCGCCGCAGCGACGGCGCGTGCGAGTTCGAAGCCAGGGTCCGAGATCAGCGGCGTGCCAGCCTCGGAGGCGTAGGCGAGGCTCTTTCCTTCGGCCAGCAGGCTCAGAAGCCGCTGCATCTGCCCATCGCCCGAATGGTCATGATAGGCGATGACCTGCCGACCGTTCAGCGGGACGCCATGGATTTCCATCAGGTGCCGCAGGGTGCGGGTATCCTCGGCCACCAGCACATCCGCGCCAGCCAGCACATCCAGCGCCCGCAGCGTGATGTCGCGAGCCGTGCCGATGGGCGTCGAGACGAAATGCAGGCCGGGCGGAATGGTGCGCAAGGCGGGTTTCATCGGGGAATCAGGGATATCGGAGCCATGCCTCACAAGTTTACTTCCCTTTCCGAACCAACTACCTTGGCCCGCAATCGCAGTGCCCCTGCAACAGTGAGGAACCACCATGTTGTCCGTATTTCGCCGGGCCCGCAAGTCGCTGGGTCAGACGCTCCTTGTCCTTGGTACCGTGGTCCTTTCCGCCTGCGTGGCGACCGGACCGGGAACCGCGCCGCCCGGAAATGGCGGCTCGGTGCAGGTGGCACTCCTGATCCCCTCGGGCTCGGGCCAGTCGCAGGATGAACTGTTCGGCGCGAACCTGGAGAATGCCGCCCGGCTGGCGATGAACGATCTGTCAGGCGTGAACATCGATCTCAGGGTCTACAGGACAGGCGGCAGTCCGGCCAAGGCCTCGGCGCTGGCGAAGCAGGCGGTGGACGAGGGGGCGCAGGTGATCCTCGGGCCGTTCTATTCCGAAGAGGCCAATGCGGCGGGTGTCGCGGTGGCGAATTCGGGCGTGAACGTGCTGGCCTTCTCCAACAACGCGGCCATCGCGGGCGGCAATGTCTTTGTCCTTGGCCAGACGTTCGACAACACGGCGCGGCGGCTGGCGGGCTATGCCGTGCGCAATGGCAAGTCGAAGGTGCTGATCGTGCATGATCGCAATGTCGCGGGCGAGGTCGGCAAGGCCGCGATCGAGCGGGGCGTATCCTCGGCGGGCGGCTCGGTGGTGGGTGTCACCTCCTACGAATTCTCGCAGAACGGCATCGTGCAGGCTGCTCCGAGCATCGTGAGTACGGCAAGATCCTCGGGCGCAACGGCGTTGTTCCTGACCGCCGATACCGCCGGCGCGCTGCCGCTTCTCAGCCAGCTTCTCGTCGACAACGGGATCGACAAGGCGACGACCCAGTTCATTGGTCTGACCCGCTGGGACATTCCCCCCGCAACGCTGGCGCTTCCGGGCGTGCAGGGCGGCTGGTTCGCGATGCCGGACCCCGGCCTGAGCGCCCAGTTCCGCGCCCGGTATGAGGGTGCCTATGGCAGCCAGCCGGTGCCGGTCGCGGCCCTGGCCTATGATGGCATCGCGGCCATCGGGGCGCTGGCGAACCGGGCGAAGGGCGGCGCGCCGCTTGCCAAAGGCGACCTGACGCAATCGGCGGGCTTCGCGGGCGTCTCGGGCATCTTCCGCTTCCTCCCGAACGGCACGAACGAGCGCGGCCTCGCCGTGGCGACGATCCGGACCAACCAGGTCGTCGTGATCGACTCGGCCCCGCGCAGCTTCGGCGGCGCCGGGTTCTGAGGCCGGGTCCCGCGATCGTGGCAGGGCCGGTCGAGGCTGCGCACTCCCCCTCGGCGGCCAGCACCGGCTATCCGGTCCCGCAGGTCGACGACCTGACGGCCCGGGTTCTGGAAAGCCTGCGCGACGCCGCCGATCCGAAAGCTGCGCGTGCCCTGGCGGTGCGCGACCTGCAAGCGGCCAAGACAACCGCCACGGTGGCGTTCGAAGAGGCGTTTCGCAAAACCCCCCGGCAGGCGCGGGCGCTGATCTCGGCGCAGTCTGCGTTGACGGATGTGCTGGTGCAGGTGGCCTTGGCGGCCGCGATGCAGATGCACCCGCTGGCCAACCCGACCGAGGCCGAACGCATCGCGGTCTTGGGCGTCGGCGGCTATGGCCGGGCGGAAATGGCACCGCAGTCCGACGTCGACCTGCTGTTCCTGACGCCGTGGAAGATCACCCCCTGGGCCGAGAGCGTCATCGAGACGATGCTTTACATGCTCTGGGACCTGAAGCTGAAGGTGGGCCATTCCAGCCGCACGGTGAAGGACTGCATCCGCCTCGGGCGCGAGGATATCACCATCCGAACCGCGCTTCTGGAGCATCGCTTCATCTGCGGCCACGCCCCCCTGGCCGAAGAGCTGGACGGCAGGCTTTGGGGCGAGTTGTTCAGGAACTCCGGCCCCGAATTCATCGAGGCCAAGCTGGCTGAGCGGGCGGACCGCCACAAGCGCCAGGGCGGCCAGCGCTATGTGCTGGAGCCGAACGTGAAGGAGGGAAAGGGGGGCCTGCGCGACCTCCAGACCCTCTACTGGATCGGGAAATATCTCCACCGCGTCCCCTCGGCCGAGGGGCTGGTCGGCGCAGGTCTCCTCTCTCGAGATGAGTTCAACAGTTTCGCCGAGGCCGAGGATTTCCTTTGGGCGGTGCGCTGCCATCTGCACTACATCACCGGCCGGCCGACCGACACGCTGACCTTCGACATGCAGGTCGAGGTGGCCGCGCGGATGGGCTATCGCGACATGGGCGGCAGGCGGGCGGTCGAGCATTTCATGCAGGACTACTTCCGCCTCGCGACCCGCGTGGGCGAGCTGACCCGCATCTTCCTGACCGAGCTTGAAGCCCGCCATGCCAAGCGCGAGGCGAGCCTCTTCGGCATCTTCAAGCTGACCAAACGGGTGAAGCCCGGCTACAAGCTGGTGCAGGGCCGGATCGACGTGAAGGACCCGAACGAGTTCCTGAAGGACAAGCTGAACCTTCTCCGCGTGTTCGAGGAAGGTCTGAGGACCAAGTATCTGTTGCACCCCAACGTGATGCGGATCGTGACCTCGCACCTCGACCTGATCGACGACGAGATGCGCGAAGACCCCGAGGCGCAGCGCATCTTTCTCGACCTGCTGCTGAAGCACGGCAACCCGGAACGCAGCTTGCGCCGGATGAACGAGTTGGGGGTCCTCTCGGCCTTCATCCCGGAATTCGAAGCCATCGTCGCGATGATGCAGTTCAACGTCTACCACCACTACACGGTCGACGAGCATATCATCCAGACCATCTCCTGCCTTGCCCAGATCGAACGCGGCGAGCTGGTGGAGGACCTGCCGCTGTCCTCCTCGATCCTGAAGGGCGGGGTGAATCGGCGGGTGCTTTATGTGGCCCTGCTTCTGCACGACATCGGCAAGGGCCGGCCCGAGGATCATTCCATCCTTGGCGCGCAGATCGCCCGGCGGGTCTGCCCGCGCCTTGGCCTCGACGCCGAGGAATGCGAGACGGTCGAGTGGCTGGTGCGCTATCACCTCCTCATGTCCGACATGGCGCAGAAGCGTGACATCGGCGACCCGCGCACCGTGCGCGACTTTGCCAAGGCGGTGAAGACGCGGAAACGGCTGGACCTCCTCACCGTGCTGACGGTCTGCGACATCCGCGGCGTGGGGCCGGGGACCTGGAACAACTGGAAGGCCATGCTGCTGCGCCAGCTTTACAAGCAGACGGCCGATGCGCTGGAGGGCGGGCTGGAGACCCTGAACCGCGAGAACCGGCAGGAGGAGGCGACCCTTGCGCTGCGCGACCGCCTGAAAGGCTGGGACGAAGCCGCGCTGGAGCATGAGACGACGCGCCACTACACGCCCTACTGGCAAAGCCTGTCGACCGACACGCACGAGGTCTTTGCCACGTTGCTGCAGGGTCTGGGCGACGACGAGATCCGCATCGACCTGCACCCCGACCCCGACCGCGACGCGACCCGCGCCTGCTTTGCGCTGCATGACCACCCCGGCATCTTCAGCCGTCTGGCGGGCGCGCTGGCGCTGGTGGGCGCGAACGTGGTGGACGCGCGGACCTATACCTCGAAGGACGGCTATGCCACCGCCGTTTTCTGGGTGCAGGACATCGAGGGCCATCCCTACGAAGTCTCGCGCCTGCCGCGCCTGCGCCAGATGATCGACAAGACGCTGCGGGGCGAGGTCGTCGCGCGCGAGGCGCTGAAGGACCGCGACAAGATCAAGAAGCGCGAGCGTGAGTTCCGCTTTCCGACCCATATCACCTTCGACAACGAAGGATCGGAAATCTACACGATCATCGAGGTGGACACGCGGGACCGGCCCGGTCTTTTGTATGACCTCACCCGGACGCTGGCGGTGAACAACATCTACATCGCCTCGGCCGTGATCGCGACCTATGGCGCGCAGGTGGTCGACACCTTTTACGTCAAGGACATGTTCGGCCTGAAACTGCACCAGAAGCACAAGCAGGAGGCGCTGGAGAAGAAACTGCGCCAGGCCATTTCGGAAGGGGCGGAGAGGGCCATCGCATGAGCGGCTCGCGCGGGATGATCCGCAGCATCGTGGCCCTTGGCGGCTGGACTCTGGTGTCGCGCGGGGCGGGGCTGGTGCGCGAGCTGATGATGGCGGCCTATCTGGGTGCGGGGCCGGTCGCGGATGCGTTCAACGTCGCCTTCAGCCTGCCAAACATGTTCCGCCGCTTCTTCGCCGAGGGCGCATTCAACCAGGCCTTCGTTCCGCTTTACGCCAAGAAACTGGAGGGCGGGGAGGGGGCGGAGGACTTTGCCCAGAACGCCTTTTCCGGCCTTACCGCGTTCCTGATCGTCTTCACGCTGATCGGAACGCTTGCCATGCCGCTTCTTGTCTGGGCGATGGCCGCAGGCTTCGTCGGCGACGGGCGCTTCGACATGGCGGTCGATTTCGGACGGATCACCTTCTGCTACATCGGCTTCATCTCGCTCTTCGCGCTCCTCTCCGGCATTCTGAATGCACACGGACATTTCGCCGAGGCCGGGGCGGTGCCCGTCCTGATGAACCTCGTCTTCATCGCCGCCATGGTTCTGGCCAGCCACTTCGGCTGGGACATGGGCAAGACCCTCGCATGGACCACCCCGGTCACCGGGATCGCACAGCTGGGCTGGACCATCTTTGCCGTCCGCCGGATCGGATTCATCCCCCGCCTGCGCTGGCCGAAACTGACGCCGGACTTCAAGCGCCTGATGGTCAACATGGGCCCGGCGCTGCTGGTTGGAGGGGTCGTCCAGATCAACCTCCTCGTTTCGCGCCAGGTCGCATCGGGGACGGAGGGCGCGATCTCCTGGCTTGTCTATGCCGACCGGCTCTACCAACTCCCCCTTGGCGTGGTGGCCATTGCCGTCGGCACGGTCCTGCTGCCGGAACTTTCCCGCCGCCTGCAGGCCGGGGACCATGCAGGCGGGCGCGAGGCCTTCAATCGGGGCACCGAATTCGCCCTCCTCCTGACCCTCCCCGCCGCCGTGGCGCTGGTGGTCATCGCGCTGCCGATCACCGAGGTCCTGTACCAGCGCGGAAAGTTCGATGCTGAGGATACCACCGCCACGGCCCTTGCGCTGGCAATCTACGGCCTCGGTCTGCCCGCCTTTGTCCTGCAAAAGGCGCTGCAACCGCTGTTCTACGCGCGCGAGGACACGCGCAGCCCCTTCCGCTACGCCGTCTGGTCGATGGTCCTGAACGCCGCTCTCGCCTTCGGCCTGATGCCCTGGATCGGCTTCTCCGCCGCCGCCTGGGCCACCACGCTGTCGGCCTGGGTCATGGTCGGCCAGCTCTGGTGGGGTGCCCGCCGTTTGGGCGAGGAAACCCGCTTCGACGCCCGGTTCCTCACGCGCTTCTGGCGCATCTCTGCGGCATCGGCCCTGATGGGCGCCGCGCTCTGGGGCGGGTGGATGCTGCTTGAACCGATGCTGGAGGCAAAGGCCTATCGCATCCTTGCTCTCGTCCTCTTGATAGCGCTGGGCATCGCCAGCTATGCCATCGCGGCCTTTGCCCTGCGTGCCGTGCGGCTGTCTGACCTCAAGGCGCTCCGCCGTCAGCGCTGACGCATCATCTGCACCACGCGCGCAAATCCGCCGGGGCTGACGACGAAGGACGCAAGGAACCCGGTCGCGAAGCCCGCGACCTCGGCCACCCAGTCCCAGCCGCCGCCGAACAACAGGCCGAACACCAGCTGTATCGCCAGAAGCATCCCGATCAGGCTGAACGCCCGCAGCCGGTTCGCGCCCACCAGTGCCAGTCGGGTCCAGATCAGGAAGGTGAAGGCCCCGATCAGCCCGTAAATCCCCGGATAGGCCCCGATCAGCTGGGTCCGAAGGCCCGGCACCAACAGGCCATAGGCAGCGCCCCCCAGGATGGTCGAGCCGAGGAAGACCACCAGCACCCCCCACCAGCGGAAGACGCTGGCGACCATGTTGCCAAGCGCCAGCAGCATGACCACCGCGAAGAGCGCATGGGTAAAGCTGCCATGGACCAGTACATAGCTGACCAGCCGGGACAATTCTGCCAGCGGGTAGCCGCCGGTTTCCCACTGATACTTCAGAAGCTCGGGGAAAAGCCCGAACCGTTCCACCGCCTGGATGCGCCAGCCAATCGCCTGCGGCCCGCCGACGACGCCCGACGCACCCAGCGACAGTACCACCTCCATCGCGATCATCGGCAGGGCCAGCGCCCAGACCACCAAAGGAACGGGGTTCAACGGGGCTGCGCTGTGATCCTGGTCCATGCCGGTCCTGTGTGATTGACGCTTCTGCCCCCTTCGATTACGCGGGTTCGCACGCTTTATCCAGACGGAGCTACCGCATGTCTTCCGCAGCCTCGGCGGTCCAAACGCCGAAAGCCTTCAAGCCGCGCATCTTCTCGGGCATCCAGCCCTCGGGCGGGCTGACGCTTGGCAATTACCTTGGGGCGCTGAAGCGCTTTGTGGAAAAGCAGGACGAGGGGATCGAGACGATCTACTGCATGGTTGACATGCACGCGATCACCACCTGGCAGGACCCCGTCAAACTCCGCCAGCAGACCCGCGAGGGGGCGGCGGCCTTCATCGCCGCCGGGATCGACCCGAAACGCTCCATCCTCTTCAACCAGTCCCAGGTCAGCGCCCATGCCGAGCTGGCCTGGATCTTCAACTGCGTCGCGCGGATGGGATGGATGGGTCGGATGACCCAGTGGAAGGACAAGACCGCCGGCAAGAACGCCGAAGCGGCCAGCCTTGGCCTGTTCGCCTACCCCTCGCTGATGGCCGCCGACATCCTCCTCTATCTCGCCACCATGGTCCCGGTGGGCGAGGACCAGAAGCAGCATCTGGAGCTGACCCGCGACATCGCCATCAAGTTCAACAATGACTATGGCGTCGATTTCTTCCCGGTGGTGGAGCCGCTGATCGAAGGCGCCGCCACCCGCGTGATGTCCCTGCGCGACGGCACCAAGAAGATGTCGAAATCCGACCCCTCGGATCAAAGCCGCATCAACCTGACCGACGACGCCGACACCATCGCCACCAAGATCCGCAAGGCCAAGACCGACCCCGAGCCCCTGCCC
>JAFLCY010000257.1 GCA_017303485.1 Rhodobacterales bacterium | reverse complement strand
ACCGGGGACAAGCTGTTCCGACTACTGGTTCCGCGGCGTCTTCGTCGACTGGACCGACTACGAGGGCACCTACGGCTTCGAGGAGGTGCGCTACTGATGACCTGATCTTCCAGCCTCTCCGGCACGATCGAAAGACTGAGACCCCCAGAAACAGAAACGACGCCAGACCATAGGCCCGACGCCGCACTGATTTCCTCGTGGTAGTGGGAATCTAGCGCGAGCCTTGGACCCGTTCAACCAGCAAATACCTTTGCTGGAACGAAATTTTGCATGCCTAACGGTCTGGTGTCATCCCAAGACGGAACGACACATCATGGAACTCACCACGGGCGCTATCCTGCGCCGCATCACCGAAACGCCGCTTTCCACATCGGCCCATAAGCTTGCGACAATCATCCTTGACGGGATCGCCTGGAAGGACGGTTACAACGGGCTCGAGCGCGGGACGGCCGCGTTCACGCTGGCGCATCTCGCCGAGAAGATGGGCGTGTCACGGCAGCACCTGACGGCACTCCTGATCGAGCTCTCCGCGTCTGGTTTGGCGCTGGTCAGGTGGAAGCCGAACGGTAAGTTCGCGCCGTGGCTCTTCAGGTTCGGGGAGCGAGAGGATGCCGATGCGCTGCCAGATGTCGTGTCATCCTCAAGCGACACATCACTATCTAGAGAGTCTAAGAACAAAACTATCTTTACCGGGAGGATTGCTATTAATGAAGCATCCAACGTCTATCGGACACCTTGGGCGGACCTGATCAAGGCCGCAAAGGCTTCGCTCGCATGTTGGAATGTCGACACGCAGGTCATCTGGGAGCGTTTCCATGCGTTCAACCGGTCGCGCGGAAATGCGACAGTGCCGGCTGGATATCTGCTGGGTTTCATGCGGCGGTGGCGCACCACGCCACCATCTGCCTCGAAGGCGCTTTCAGCTGAGCCCGCGCGCCAGCCCTCCGTTGAGCCGAAGGTGAAGGAGCTTCACGATCAGATCCGGGCTGCACCTAGTTCCAACCGACAGTTTCATGCATCTGACCTGTGCAGGCTGATTGGGCGGACCGCCTATGATGCTCGAGTCCTGGACGTCGTCCGACAGTTCGGATGCCCCAAGTTCGCTGCAATCCTTGCTGTCCATGGACGGGCGGTTCTTGCTGGGGAGATATCACGTTGACCATGGCACGACCCGGAAACTGAACTCCGAGCTCACCTAGCACCTTCCTTTTGCCCACAGGTCCTCAATTTTCTTTAGGGTTCGGATTTGCCGCACGACAACACAAGTCCACGCTTGGTCGCATTGATTTCTGCTATAGCTAACCCGCGCCCCTTGATCAGCGCGTAGACCGCCGGGATCACGACCAGCGTCAGGATGGTGGACGACACCATGCCGCCGATCATCGGCACGGCGATGCGGCTCATCACCTCAGATCCGGTGCCATGCGCCCAAAGGATGGGCATCAGGCCTGCCATGATGGCGACGACGGTCATCATTTTTGGCCGCACCCGTTCGACCGCGCCGACCATGATCGCCGCATCAAGATCGGCGCGGGTGAAGGTGCGGCCCGCGCGGTCGACCTCGGCCCGGCGTTCGGCCAACGCATGGTCGAGATAGATCAGCATGATCACCCCGGTTTCTGCAGCGACCCCGGCCAGCGCGATGAACCCGACAGCGACCGCGACGGACGTGTTGAAGCCCATCCACCACATCAGCCACACCCCGCCGACCAGCGCAAAAGGCAGCGACAGCATCACGATCAGGGTTTCGGTCAGCCTGCGGAAGTTCAGGAACAGCAGCAGGAAAATCACCGCCAGCGTGATCGGCACGACGATGGCGAGACGTGCCTTGGCGCGTTCGAGATATTCGAACTGCCCGCTCCAGCCCAGCGAATAGCCGGGCGGCAAGATCACCTCGCCCGCAACCGCCGCCTGCGCCTCGGCGACATAGCCGCCCAGATCGCGGCCCGCGATATCGACGAAGATATAGACAGCCAGCTGGCCATTCTCGGTGCGGATCGACGTGGCCCCCCGCGTGCGTTCCACTTTTGCCACCTCGCCCAAGGGCACGGTGCCGCCACCGGGCAGCGCCACCTGCACCTCGCGCGCGATGGCGTCGGGGTCTTGTCGCAACGCCGCCGGATAGCGCAGCGCCACGTTATAGCGCTCACGACCCTCGACGGTCTGGGTGATCGCCTCGGCCCCGAGCGCCATGGCGATCACCTCCTGCACGTCCTCGATCGACAGGCCATAGCGCGCCAGCCGTTCGCGGTCGGGCAAAATGTCGAGGTAATAGCCACCGATCACCCGTTCGGCATAGGCGCTGGTGGTGCCGGGAACGTTGCGCAGCACCGCCTCGACCTGCCGCGCGACGGCCTCCATTTCGGACAGATCGGTGCCGAACACCTTGACCCCCACCGGCGTGCGGATGCCGGTCGCCAGCATGTCGATCCGGGCGCGGATCGGCTGGGTCCAGGCGTTCGACACGCCGGGAAATTGCAGGGCGGCGTCCATCTCGGCGCGCAAACTGTCCATCGTCACGCCGGGGC
>JAFLCY010000256.1 GCA_017303485.1 Rhodobacterales bacterium | reverse complement strand
ACCTGACGCCGCCAAGCCATTTGCGCATTTCCAAATGGCGATATTATACTTAACGTACCTAAGGCTATCACCTAGATTAGGTGCATAGCCAAAAGGTTCGCCGTGTCCATCCTGTCCCGCCCAGAGTTCCACAACGAAGAAGCCGCTTACGCCTATGTTGAGGCGCGCGTCTGGGCGAACGGTCGGGTGTGCCCCCACTGCGGCGAAACCGAGCGCACCGGCAAGCTGCCGGTTTCGTGGACACCGGGTTAAGCTAGCATGGCGCGGGCCTCGAGCTCCGTGGGGCTGAGGTCGCCCGGTTTCGAATGTCGCCTGCGCGGGTTGTAGAACCGTTCGATGTAGTCGAAGTCGTCGGCGCGGGCTTCGTCGCGGGTGCGGTAGACTTTGCGGGCTGTGCGTTCGGTCTTCAGCGACGAGAAGACGCTCTCCATCGCGGAATTGTCCCAGACGTTCCCGGCCCGGCTCATCGAGCAGGTGGTGCCGTTGTCCGCCAGCAGGCGCTGAAACTGCTCACTGGTGTATTGCGAGCCCTGGTCCGAATGATGAAGCAGCGCGTCAGCCTTGGCCCACGTCGCCAGACCGCCATCATCAGCGCATCCATGACCAGTGATGCGTCCCGTTCTGCCTTCATGGACCAGCCTACGGCACGCCGGGAATACAGGTCCAGGACGGCTGCGACATACAGCCAGCCTTCCGCGGTCCAGATGTAGGTGAAGTCGGCCGGCCACTTCTGGTTCGGCCGGTCGGCCTGGAAGTCCCGGTCGAGGATGTTGTCGGCAATCACCGACCGTTCGCCGTCATCCTTCGGCTTTCCACGGCGTTTGGGCCGCGCCCTTAGAGCATTGATCTGAACCGCGCCGGGTTTGCCGGAGGCTCCAACTCCTGAGTAGGATGGAGCATCATGAGCAAGACGACGAACAAGTTTTCCCCTGAAGTGCGCGCACGCGCGGTGCGGCTGGTCTTCGATAACGAGGGTCAGCATGGGTCGCGCTGGCAGGCAATTGTGTCGATTGCGGCGAAGATCGGCTGTTCTGCCCATACGCTGAACGAGTGGGTCAAGAAGGCCGAGGTGGATAGTGGCAAGCGGGCGGGCATTCCGACCGAGATGGCCGACCGCATGAAGGCACTGGAGCGGGAGAACCGCGAGCTTCGCCAAGCGAACGAGATCCTTCGCAAGGCGTCAGCGTATTTTGCGATGGCGGAGCTCGACCGCCGGTCGAAGTGATGGTGGGTTTCATCGACGCGCATCGCGATGCGCACGGGGTCGAGCCGATCTGTGGCGTGCTGCCGATTGCCCCGTCCACCTATTATGAACATCTGGCCAAGAGGGCCGATCCGGCGCGGCTGTCGGATCGTGCGCGCCGGGATGAGGTTCTGCGTCCAGAGATTCTTCGGGTCTTCGAAGAGAACTGGCGGGTCTACGGCGTCCGGAAGATCTGGCGGCAGCTTGGCCGCGAGGGCTTCGTTGTCGCGCGATGCACAGTGGCGCGGCTGATGAAGGGCATGGGGATTCAGGGTGTTATCCGAGGAAAGCCGCACCGAACGACGATCCCGGACAACAAGGCACCGTGCCCGCTGGACAAGGTGAACCGCCAGTTCCGGGTGCCTGCGCCGAACAGGCTGTGGGTATCGGATTTCACCTATGTCGCCACCTGGAGAGGCTTCGTCTATGTCGCCTTCGTTATCGACGCCTATGCCAGACGCATCGTGGGCTGGCGGGTCAGCACCTCGGCGCATGCGGGGTTCGTTCTCGATGCCCTGGAACAGGCGGTGCATGATCGCCGCCCCGGAAAGGGCATGGAACTGGTTCACCATAGCGACAGGGGCAGCCAGTATCTGTCGATCAAATACTCCGAGCGACTGGCCGAAGCGGGCATCGAGCCTTCGGTGGGAAGCGTCGGTGACAGCTACGACAATGCGCTGGCTGAGACGATCAATGGACTCTTCAAGGCTGAGGTCATCCACCGTCGTGGCCCATGGCGCAGCTTCGAGGCTGTCGAATACGCCACGCTGGAATGGGTGGACTGGTTCAACAACCGCCGCCTGCTTGAGCCAATCGGTAACATTCCGCCCGCAGAAGCCGAGGCCAACTTTTACACGGCCCTGGAAACTGAACCCATGGCCGCGTAACTAACGTCAATCAGCCTCCGGCAAACCCGGCGCGGTTCACAGGTCGACGGTCCAGACCAGCCGCTCGCGGTCACGAATGGACTCGCCCTGGATGAAAAAGGCGTCGCCGTCGATCTCGATGCGGTCGCCAGTGCGCGGGGCTGGCACCTCGGCCACGCGCAGGTCGACGCGGGTGGTTTCGGACCAGAGCCGCGCGTCGCCGAAGTCGGTGATCGCATCGGCACGCCGAGCGACGATACGCACGAGCACCGGCGCACCGCCATCGGCGATGTAGACCGCGTCTCTGCCGATGTTCGGATCGGCGAAGAGTGCCGCAAGCGCGGCGGAGAAGGCGTCCGGCATGTTTTATCTTTCCTCAGAAAGGAAATGATACTATGTTTTCCTCAGACAGGAGAAAGT
>JAFLCY010000255.1 GCA_017303485.1 Rhodobacterales bacterium | reverse complement strand
CGAGGCCCGCGCCACCGAAGGCCCGCCCGAAGAGTCCGAAGAAAAGACCGCCCGCAAGGCCCGCCGCCGCAAGGCCGACCAGGCCGACCGCAACGACAGCTTCATCCTGCACAAGTTCGAAGCCATCCTGTCGATGACCGAGTTCCTCAACCTCAACCGCCGGGTCGAGGACGACGACGAGGATACCGCGAAGAAAGCCGCCGACGACCAGGACGAGATCGGCCTCGCCCAGGTGTCGAAAGCCCCCGCCACCCGCCTGAAACTGCACCTGGACCTCGCCCCCGAAGACGTGGACCGCGAACAGCTGTCAGGCAGCTTCACCTATCCCGAATGGGATGTCCGCAGCGCCAGCTATCTCCCCTCCCATGCCCGCGTCCTTCACTCCCGCGCGGAAGCCAGCGATGCGACACCCCCGTTTCGGGCCGACCCGCGCGCCGCCGCGCGTATCCGCGCCGTCCGACGCCAGTTCGAGGCCTTGCGTCCCAGCCTCGTCTCGACACCTGGCCACCCGGACGGCGACGTGCTCGACACCGAACGGGCGGTGCGCGCGCGGGTCGATTTTCTTTGCACCGGCGACGGCACCGACAGGGTCTGGCGCCAGACCCGGCCCGAACGCCGCGACCTTGCCGTGTCGATCCTTCTGGATGTGTCGCGCAGCACGGAAAGCGGCATCCCCGGCCATGGGCATGAAGGCCGCAGCGTCATCGACATCGAACGCGAGGCGCTGACGGCCCTGGCCTGGGGCCTTGATGCCTGCGGCGACAGCTTTGCCATCCACGCCTTTTCCTCGCTGAAGCGCAACCGCGTCTTCGTCCAGGAAGTGAAGCGCTTCGCCGAGCCGATGGCCGAGGCGGTCGAAGGCCGCATCGCGGCGCTGAAGCCCGGCCATTACACCCGGCTCGGCACCGCCATCCGCCACATGTCGGCGCTTCTGGCGAAGGAAAGCCGCAAGCGCCGGTTGCTGCTGGTCATCACCGACGGCAAGCCCAACGATCTGGACCATTACGAAGGCCGCCACGGCATCGAAGACAGTGCCATGGCCGTGCGAGAGGCGCGCCGCGCCGGCCATGCGGTTTACGGCATCACCATCGACCGCGACGGCCAGGCATGGTTTCCCCGGCTGTTCGGACAGGGCGGCTTTGCGGTGATCCGCAACCCCGACCGGCTGACCGCCGCCCTGCCCGAAATCTACCGCCATCTGGTGGGTTAGGGCGGATCGCATTCAATCTGAATCAGATTGAACGCGATCCAAGACAGGCAAGCCGTTGGAAATACGCTCTAGGCGCTGCGGGCCCAGGCCGCCGCCGGATCGGACAGCGTCAGGTCGCGCAGGGCCGCGACCGAAGCGATGGCGGCACTGGACTGGCTGACGCGCACGCCATGGTCGCGCAGCCGCGCGAAAGCCCGGCTCAGGCTTTCGGGCTTCATGCCCAGCCGCCCGGCGATCAGTGCCTTGTCATAGGGCAGCTTGACCGAGGCCGCATCGGCACCCTCGGGACACAGCTCCAGCAGGAATTCCGCCACCCGCTGTGCGCCCGACCGCGCCTTCAGCTGCTCGATCTGCTCGACCAGCCCCTGCAGATGCAGGAAGGTCGAGGACAAAATGGAAATCGCCGCCTCGGGCCGCGCCCGGATCAGCGCCAGCAGGGCGGCGGCGGGCAGGGCCAGAAGGGTGCAGTCTGTCACCGCCTCGGCCGAAACCGGATAGCTGCCGCCGCGCAGCGCGATGGGTTCGCCAAAGCTCTGGCCGCGGGTCATCACGCCCACCACCGCCTCGGTGCCGTTCGGGGCGATGCGGTAGAGCTTCACCCAGCCGTCGGCGACGATATGCAGCACCCGCGCACTGTCACCCTGATGAAACAGCGCCTCACCCCGGCCATGGCGGACCGGACGCGCGGCCGCCAGAAGCGGATCGCGCAGTTCCGCCGGCAGGGCCGAGAACAGGCGCGACTGACAGGCGGCGGCGCGATGCGCGGGCAGAAGGGTGGTCATCGGGGCCTCACGGGGAGAAAGGGGAAGGGGCGGCCAACGCGCCGCCCCGGGGTGTGAGCGGGTCAGTTGACCTGATCGAAGGCCTTGTTCATCCGCTCCTGCGCCTTCTTGGGCAGTTTCGCGGCCTTGGCGGCATCCAGATTGGCCGGTGCGTCGCCCACCTGCACCAGCATCACCATGCCCATGGCGAAATGCGGCGTGCATTTGATGCCGTAAACGCCGGGTTCGGTCACGGTCAGCACATATTCGGCGTTGATGTCGCCCTTGAAGGGCTCAACCCCCGCCGGCAGCATGTCCTTGATCGATTCCACATTGTGGCTTTTGTCGGTGGGCACGAATTTCACCGTGTCGCCGGGGGCGACCTTCACGAAGGCCGGCTCGAACACCATGGCGCCATCGGCGCCCTTGTTCAGCATCTGCACTTCGACTTCGGCGGCCTGAGCGGCGGTGGACAGCAGCAGGCACAGGGCCGGCACGGCAAGACGGGACAGGACCATTTCGCTTCTCCTTCGGACCGGGCCGGAATGGCCCGTTGCCG
>JAFLCY010000254.1 GCA_017303485.1 Rhodobacterales bacterium | reverse complement strand
CAGGCCCAGCACCCGCGAGTAGAAGTCGATCGCGCGCCCGACGTCCTGCGTGAAGATCAGCACATGCGCCAGTCGGGTCGGACGGACCATTGCGACTTTCGACCGCTGCATCGACCCCATGACGCCCGGCTGGCTGCTGACCGGGGCGCGAAACGCGACCTTCTCGTCGGGCGAAACTTTCTCGGCCACTTTAAGCTCGATGGTGACGCCGTTGTGGTCCAGAAACCAGATGCCGTTGCTGTCAAAGCCCTTGGGCGGGTCCATCAGGCGGATGCCCTCGGCCTCTACCCGCTTCTTCATGGGCTCGAAATCCTCCTCGAAGACACCGAAGCTGAGGAAGTTCAGCTTCTTTTTCGGCCCCTCGCCGACCGAACCCCAGCGGTGCTTCGATCCATGTGTATAGAGGCCGAGGGTATTCTGCTCTTCGCGCACATCCAACCCGAAGGCGCTGTAGAAATCCTGCGCGACCTTCAGGTCGGGCACCACCATGTTGAACGTGTCCATCGAATGAATGCCCAGCTCGCCCGGACGCTTGTTGACACCGATCTTTCCGCCGATGGCAGTCATGTCTTGTTCCTTTCCAAGAGGGTAAGTCGTCTGCGGGTGGGAAACAGCGAGATCCCCCGCCTGTCCTGCAGCAATCCCCAGAGGCCCCGGGGCGCGAAGATCATGGTCACGATTCCGGCTGCGCCCAGTGCGATCAGATACCAGGTGCCGAAATCAGCAAGGAAGTTCTGCAAGAAGAAGAAGATCAGCACGCCGACAATCGGCCCTTCGATGGAGCCGATACCGCCGATCACCACGATGAAAATGACGAAGGCGGTCCAGTCCACGACGTTGAAAGCCGAGTCCGGAGAGATGCGCCCCTTTTGCAGAAAGATCAGGGCGCCGGTCAGGCCCGTGGCGAAGGCGGTGGAGATGTAGATCATCCACTTGATGCGCGGAATGCCGACGCCGACCGCGCCCGCCGCTTCCGGGTTATCGCGCACCGCTGACAATGCCAGCCCCAGCCGGTGACGCAGAACCCAGTAGATCAATGCCATCGTGACCACCGCGATGGTCAGGGCGATCCAGTACAGCAGGATGTCGCGCGCGGCGGAACTGCTGACACCGAAAAGGCTTGCAACCCCTTCCAATCCCCAGAGCCCTTGCATCGCGTCGCGCGGCAGCGAGGTGCCGGTGCCGCCGCCAAACTGCTTCCACTGCGACACCGACAGCCGCGCAACTTCGGCCATGACCCAGGTGCCGATGGCGAAATAGGCCCCGTCCAGGCGGAAGATGAAGAACCCCGCCGGCACGGCAAACAACGTTGCGACGATTCCCGCAATGGCCAGCGCCACCAGCGGATTCACGCCCCAGAGGCTGATGCAGGCGAAGACAGCATAGGCGCCAAGGCCCACAAAAGCCTGCTGGCCAACCGACACCAGCCCGCCGTATCCGGCCAAGAGGTTCCAGCACTGTGCAAGCGTCAGCAGCGCCATCAGCATGAAGAGATCCTTGATAAGCCCGCGCGACACGAAGGCGGGCAGCGCGAAGGCCAGCAAGACCAACAGGACCGCAAGCCACAGCACGATCCGGCTGGCATGGGTGGATGTTTCAATCCGGGCGATGCGGTCGGTCATTTCGGCATCAACCCCCGTGGACGGATCAGCAGGACGACAAGGAAGGCGATATGGCCGGCGAGAATCTGCCATTCGGGATTGATGGCCGCGCCGACGGTCTGCGAGACACCGATAATGATCCCGCCAAGCAGGGTTCCCCAAAGACTGCCCAGCCCGCCGATGATGACGGCCTCAAAGGCATAAAGCAGCCGGGCGGGCCCGATTGCGGGATCAAAGTTTGACCGCATACCGAGGTAGAGCGCCGCAATCGCGGCAACGGCCATCGAAAGGCCGGTCGCGATGGCAAAGACCGACCCGGGCTTCAGCCCCATAAGGCTGGCCGTCACCGGGTCGTCCGATGTCGCCCTGAAAGCCCGGCCAAGGGCCGTCCGGTAGAAGATCCAGTTCAGCACGACGATCAGCAGCAAGGCCGAGGCAAAGGTCAGCAGCGGCAGCACGCCGATGTTCAGACCGAAGACGCGCAGCGTCATGGTTTCCAGCGCACCGCCGGGCAGGCGCCGGCTGTCAGCGCTGAATGCTTCCAGCAGGCCGTTCTGCAGCACCACAGACAGTCCGAAAGTCACCAGCACGGGCGGCAGGATGTCCGGGCCCGTGGTGCGGTTCAGGATCAGCCTTTGCAGAAGCCAGCCGACCGCGAACATCAGCGGCGCCGCCAGCAAGATCGCGAAGAACGGATTGAGGCCAAGAGCCGTCACAAGGACAAGGATGATATAGGCCGCCAGCACGATCAGGTCACCGTGCGCCAGGTTGACCAGCCGCAGGATGCCGAAGACCAGACTCAGCCCCGCAGCAAAAAGCGCGTAGAGCCCGCCCAGCAACACGCCCTGCACGATGGTGTCCGCCGTAATCATGCGGAAACCCCGAAATAGGCAGCGTGGATGTCGTCGCGGTTCAGCTCCGCCAGATCGG
>JAFLCY010000253.1 GCA_017303485.1 Rhodobacterales bacterium | reverse complement strand
GCTCCGGGGCCAGACCCTCATTGCCCTGCAACCCGAACGCGGCGAGGTATCCAGCCGCGATACCGACTACCACGACCTCTCGCGCACCCCCCGCCACACCTATGTCGCCTTCTACCTCTGGCTCCGTATGCAGGGCCTCCACGCCCTGATCCACATGGGCGCGCACGGCACGCTGGAATGGCTGCCGGGCAAATCCGTCGCCCTCAGTGACACCTGCTGGCCCGAGGCGCTGATCGGCCCCCTGCCGGTCATCTACCCCTTCATCGTCAACGACCCCGGCGAGGCCGCGCAAGCCAAGCGCCGCATCGGCGCCGTCACCCTCGGTCACCTTCCGCCGCCCTTGCAGGCAAGCGCCGTTCCACCCGAACTCCTGCGCCTAGAACGCCTGCTCGACGAATACTCCACCGCCGACGGACTCGACCCCGCCCGGCGCACCCGGCTGATCGCCTCGATCCGCGACGAGGCCGCCGCCTCCGGCGTCGCCGCCGATCTTGGCCTCTCCGCAAACGCCACTCCCGCCGAGGCGATCACCAGGATCGACCGTTTCGTCTGCGACCTGAAGGAAAGCCAGTTCGGAGTCGGCCTGCACATCTTCGGCGACGGGGCAGGAGAGCGCGAAGGCCTCCTCACCGCCCTCAACGGCCACCGCGTCCCCCCCGGCCCCGCAGGCTCCCCCAACCGGGGCCGCTCCGACGTGTTGCCCACCGGCAGGAACCTCTTTTCCGTCGACCCCCGCGCCGTCCCCTCGCGCAATGCCCATGCGCAGGGGGTCAAACTGGCCGAGGAACTGGTCCGCCGCCACCTGCAGGACCACGGCGACTACCCGCGCGGGCTGGTGGTGGACCTTTGGGGCAGCGCCACCATGCGCACGGCGGGTGAGGAATTCGCCATGGCCCTCCACCTCGCGGGCCTCGCGCCCAAATGGGATGACGGCTCGGCCCGTGTCGCAGGTTTCGAGGTGCTGCCGCTGGCGCTGCTCGGGCGGCCGAGGATCGACGTTACCCTTCGCGTCTCCGGCCTGTTCCGCGATGTCTTCTCCGGCCTCGCGCAACTGTTCGAAGCCGGGGCCGAGGCCCTTGCCGGCCGCGACGAAAGCCCAGAGGACAATCCCTACACAGCCCGGCAATCAAGGGTCTTCGGTCCCAGACCCGGCCTCTACGGGTTAGGCATGGGCACCGCAGCCGACACCTTCACCGACGAGGCCCGCGCAGCTGCTGGGGAGGCCTGGCTCAACGCCTCAGCCTGGGCCATCGGCCCCGACGGCCAGTCGACCGAGGCCCGCAAGGCGCTGGAAACCCGCGTCCTGAGTGCCAAGGCCTTCGTTCACTCCCAGGACCTGCCGGAGACCGATGTCCTGATCGCCGCCGACTATGCCGCGCATGAGGCCGGTTTCGCCGCTGCCGTGGCGAAGCTGGGAGGAAGCAAACCGACGCTCTACCACCTCGACGCCACCCGCCCCGATACGCCCCATGCCCGCACCCTCACCGAAGAAATCGCCCGCGTCACCCGCGCCCGCGCTGCCAACCCGGACTGGGCCAGGGGCATGATGGCCCACGGGTTCCGCGGCGGGGCCGAGATTGCCGCCACGCTTGACCACATGGCTGCCTTCGCCCATCTGGCGCAAGTCGTCCCACCACATCTCTTCGACCTCTACCACGAGGCCACGCTGGGCCGTCCCGAGGTCCGCGAGTTCCTCCAGCGCGAAAACCCCGCCGCCCTTGCAGCGATGGAGGACCTCTTCCGCCGTCTCCGCGATGCCGGTCTCTGGGTCACCCGCCGCAACTCCATCGCCGCAACGCTGGCCGGTGCCGCATGACACGCGACCCCGTAGGCCGGGCTTCAGCCCGGCACCCCGCCAGCAAAGGCCCCGAGATCAAAGGCTGGTGCCCCGGCGCGCTTCGCCCGATGCAATCCGGCGACGGTCTCGTCGTCCGCATCCGCCCCCCGATGGGCCGCCTGACCGCGCAGCAGGCCACCACCATCGCCACTGCCGCGGCCACCCACGGCAACGGCATCATCGACCTTTCCGCCCGCGCCAACCTGCAACTGCGCGGCGTGACCGAGGCCAGCCATCCGCGCCTGATCGACGACCTCCGCGCCCAGGGCCTGATCGACCCCGACATCGAGACAGAGAGCCTCCGCAACCTGATCGTCACGCCGTTCCGCGACAGCCCCCCACCCCATCCCCACAAGGCGGTGGCAGGGCACCCCGCCGACAACGGGTACGACGATACAGACACTCTCGCCGCAAACCTCACCGCCGCCCTTGCCCAAATGCCCCGCCTTCCGGGAAAGTTCGGCTTCGCCCTCGACACCGGCGCCCACCTGGCACTGACTCAAGCCTCCGCCGACATCCGCGTCGAACGAAGCGCAGACGGTGACCTGATCCTTCGCCCCGATGGCCACCCGCTCGGCCAGCCCGTCGCCGACCTCGCCCAGGACGCCATCGCCATGGCCAACTGGTTCGTCGCCAGTGGCGGCGTCAGCAACGGCCGGGGCCGCATGGCCGCCCTCATCGCCAAAGGCACCGTCCC